>DMHB01000271.1 GCA_003449595.1 Microscillaceae bacterium
CTAAACAAGGTTGATTTGTTAAACCAAGCCGAAGCGCAAAAAATCTGGGAATCGTGGCAGCAGACGAACCTCTTCAAATCTATTTTTGTAGTATCGGCTTTAGAAAAGTTTAATTTAGGAGGTATTCTTAGCACTTTGGTAGATTGCTTGCCAGTTCATCCTCCTTTTTTTCCGAAAGATGACTTGAGTGACCAGTCAGAGCGTTTCTTTGCTGCCGAGATAATCCGTGAGAAAATATTCCTCAATTACGAACAAGAAATCCCTTACTGTTCTGAGGTAATCGTTACTGAATTCAAAGAATCTGAAAAAATTATTCACATAAGAGCTGAAATATTGGTAGAGCGAGACAGTCAAAAAGGGATTCTCATTGGAAAAGGCGGGGCAGCCTTGAAAAAAACAGGAACTGATGCACGCAAAAGTTTAGAAGAGTTTTTCCAGAAACAAGTTTTTTTAGAACAATATGTAAAAGTAATTGGAGAATGGAGAAAACAGCCTAAACTTCTAAGGCGTTTAGGCTACGAATAAATACATTTTGGCTGGTGATTTACTGAAGTCGATCGGGGTTTTCTTTCAAAAAAGCAGCCCAGCTTTTATGCTTGCCTTGTGTTTTGCTACTTCCTTGGAAATGGTGGCAGACAGCGACTCCTAAAGCATCCGTTGCATCGAGGGCTTCGGATTGTGTATGGTCGAACATCAGCAATTTTCCTAACATAGCAGCTACTTGTTCTTTAGAGGCATTCCCGTTGCCGGTTACAGATTGCTTAATTTTGCGTGGCGCATACTCTACAATAGGAATATCTTTTACCAAGGCTGCGGCCATAGCAACTCCCTGTGCCCGCCCCAATTTGAGTGCCACCTGAATATTTTGACCATAAAAAGGAGATTCCAGCGCCATTTCATCAGGTGAATAGGCTTCAATCAGTTGGGTAAGTTTTAAAAAAATCTTCTGCAATTTCAACGCATGGCTTTTATACTTAGCCAAATGGATGACCCCGTGCTGAATCAAATACATTTTTGTGCCTTTCACGCCAAGCAACCCATACCCAAGCAATCGGGTGCCCGGATCAACTCCTAAGATAACTTTATCCACCGTTGGATCTGCCATAATTGATACTTGTGTAGAATAGGCTAAATATTTTTCTTCAAATTACTGATAAAATTATAGAATTAGTAAGATATTTGCATTTGACTATATTCAAATCCGTCAAAAAAAAAACAATGAGTACTGGTATTCATACCCCCCACAACTCAAATAGCAACTCTTCGTCAGAAGACCCTAGTAAACGGAATAACTCCGATAATACACACCACCACAGTCATTTGCAAAAATTCTCTTGGGCTGGTGCTTTAGTAACTTTAGGCATTATTTATGGCGATATTGGCACCTCGCCTCTTTACGTGATGAAGGCCATCAGTGGCACTAAACCGGTAGATGAAATGCTTATTTTGGGAGGTCTTTCTTGTGTCTTTTGGACCTTGACCCTGCAAACAACCATCAAATACATCATTCTAACCTTAAAAGCTGACAACAATGGCGAGGGAGGTGTTTCCTCTCTGTATGCTTTAGTGCGCCGCCGCTCGGGTTGGCTCAGCCTTCCAGCCATCATTGGCGGTAGTGCTTTGTTGGCTGATGGGATGATCACCCCTCCTATCTCTGTTTCCTCGGCCATCGAAGGTCTTCGGATAGTTTATCCTGATATTCCGACTGTGCCCATTGTGATTGGCATTATCATTTTTCTGTTTTTTATCCAACGCTTTGGTACTGAGCGAGTAGGTAGCACATTTGGCCCGGTGATGACGATTTGGTTTAGTATGCTGCTCATTTTAGGAGCTACCTCTATCACACAACATCCGATGGTGCTCATGTCGCTGAACCCTTATTATGCCTACAATTTGTTAGTCAATTATCCACACGGGTTTTGGTTATTAGGGGCGGTTTTCTTGTGTACTACCGGGGCAGAAGCCTTGTATTCAGATTTAGGCCATTGTGGCAGAGACAACATCCGTGTATCTTGGGTTTTTGTAAAGACTGCCTTATTGATTAATTACCTTGGACAAGGCGCTTGGATGATGACACAACTTGGCAAACCCCTTTCCGAAAATCCTTTCTTTGCCATTATGCCTTCTTGGTTTTTATTCATTGGCATCGGCATCGCTACCTCCGCAGCCATCATTGCCAGTCAGGCATTGATTTCAGGATCATTTACACTTATCAGCGAGGCAATTAACTTAGAACTATGGCCTAAAGTACGTATCCGTTATCCTGGCTCTCAAAAAGGTCAACTGTATGTAGGCAGTTTGAACTGGATATTATTATTAGGTTGTATTTTGGTAGTGCTTTATTTCCGTGAGTCATCCAATATGGAAGCAGCCTATGGCTTGGCTATTACCCTTACGATGATGATGACTACAGTGCTATTGGTGTTTTACTTGCGCACAGTACAAGGTTGGGCCAAACTAAGTGTAGCAGCCTTAGCCTTTTTATATATGCTTATCGAGCTTTCTTTTTTCATAGCCAATTTAGAAAAATTCCCTCACGGGGGATGGTTTTCAGTAGCCATTGGAGGTATTTTTGCCTTGGTTATGTTAAGTCGAAGACGTGCCCGCCAAATCATTGGCTCCTTGAAGGAGTTTGTGCGATTTTCTCCCTATTTAGAAGAATTAAACAAACTAAGTGCCGACGAAAATGTGGACAAATACAGCACCCATTTGGTGTATATGACCAGCTCGAACAGCAAAAAATTTATCGAAGAAAAAATTATAGGCTCCATCTTCGGTGGCAAACCTAAGCGAGCTGATTTTTACTGGTTTGTCAATGTGCAAATTACCGATCAACCCCACAGGATGAAATATAAAATTGAGTTCCTGAAAGAACACCAAATTGCTTGGGTAACCTTCTTTATCGGATTCAGAGAAGAACTCCGCATTGATTATCTTTTTAAGCAAGTATTAGATGATGCAATCCAAGCCGATGAAATTGATCTGGAAGAGGCTGACGATTATCAAAAACTGATTGGCGCACAAGCCCTTGGCGACTTTATGTTTGTATTACACGACACATTCTTGTCGAATGCCAGCCAACTGAACTGGATTGATGAACTCATCATGGACTTTTACTTTTTCATTAAAAGCATTACCTCCAAGCCTGAAGATTGGTTTGGTTTAGATCCAAGTTCTGTTATCACAGAAAAATCGCCAGTGGTTATTTCCCCTCGCAAAGAAGTAGTTCTGGAGCGTATTGTTGAATAAACAACTCCGCCTATGTGTAAAAAAGCCGAATAAGAAAAACTACTTATTCGGCTTTTTTTGGCCATAAATTATATTGAATACCTAACTGAATACTTTGCGAAAAATAATCAATTCCCGGCCTTGAATTCAAAGGGGTAATACCTTGCACCCAACGCAAAGAAAAATTTAACCTTTGCCATTGATAAGCAACTCCTGCAAAGTAGCTCCATTCCAAGGGGCTTGTTTGGTTATAGGTATCTACATCTTTCTTTTGGCGTGTTACTTGGATAAGGCTGTTGTCGGTCGAAGAACGCTGCGTTTCCTGCACATCCTCTAAAAATCGAGAACTGATCACCCAGCTGGGTTGTAGTCCAACGAAAATATGTAGTTTGTTCCAAATATTGTAATGCACCCCAACCGGTATGTCAAGACTTTGTATCCTTATCTTTTCGTCGCTGCGTTCGCTAATCACAATATTGCCTAACACAGATTCTTCGACTACTCCAAAAGTATTGGCTCCTTTATTGCCCCATAAAACTTCGGCCTGGATGCCGAATCGTTTTGCAAAAGTATATTTACCATAAACTCCAGCCTGAAAAGAAGGGGTAAACACATAAACGGGCTGCGACAATCGGTTGGCAGTAATGCCTAAGCGAACTCCCAGCTCCCATTGTGCATATACCGGTGTAAAGCTCAGCAAACACCCCACACACAAAACACAAAAAAATATATTTTTCATTTTCCGTAAAGCGCAAATTTAGAAACCAAGCATTCTGATAGCTGTGTAGGCTGCCTCATCGCCCTTGTTGCCGTGTTTCCCCCCAGCTCTGTCTTCGGCTTGAGCCAAATTTTGGATGGTCAATACCCCAAAAATGACCGGCTTATTATATTTCAATCCTACTTGAGTGATGCCGTCGGCTACGGCTTGAGCAATGAAATCAAAATGACGGGTTTCTCCCTGAATAATACACCCCAAAGCGATTACAGCTTCTATCGTTGGCTGCTGAGCAAGCCACTGAGCGCCCAGGCTTAGTTCGAAACTGCCGGGAACAGTTTTAACTACTATGTTATCTTCTCTTGCACCGGCTTTGAGTAAAGTTTGCATAGCGCCTTGCAGCAAAGCCCCAGTGATGCCTTCGTTCCATTCGGCTACAACGATGCCAAATCGTTTGTGGTTTATATCAGGCAGATTGTCAGACCTGTACTGGCTTAGATTTTTGAGTGCGGTGGCCATAGTTTTTATTGATCTATATAAAATGAAAAACTGGTGTTGATTCTTATAGAAGACCCACACCAGTTCCAAATATGCTATTTTTTATTGAATTACTTGCCCAGCTCAGTCTCTAACTTTGCTTTGTATTTTTTTGCATTAACAGCTTCAGGAGCATCAAAAAAATCTTTCTGCACGCGCTCATATTGTTGTAACGCGGAAGATTTGTCATTTTTAAGTTCATAAGCCAGTCCTAACTTCATCAAGTAACTGGGCGTAAAGAACTTGTTAGGCTTATAATCAACTGCTTTTTTATAATAAGTGATGGCATCGTCAGTCTTTTTCAGTTCCAGATAAGCATCCCCAATCAAAGAATAAGCACGCGCCTGTATGAGTAAATCGCTTGAGCTAAATTTCTGTAAGTGTTCGATGGCTTTCTGAAATTCCCCCTTTTTTAAATAAGCAGTGCCTGCATAAAACCTTGCTAAATTGGCGGCTTTGCTCAAGGGATAATCCTCAATAATGGCCAAAAAACCCTTATAGTTGCCATCGCCTTTGAGTGCCTTGTTGAGTGAGTCGGCCTCAAAGTAATAAACAGAAGCAAACATTTCAGTTTGTGCTTCGCGCTCTTGCTCGCTGCTGATATATAGATAAATCAGATACCCAATGATAAACGCAGCAATTACAGAAGCTGCAATAGATAGAATTCTGAAATTCTTTTTGAGCACTTCGCTCGTACCTAATATTCTCTTTGCCAGTGAATCAGAATTTTCTAATACAGAAGTATTTTTTTCTGAAGGGCTTTCTTTTGTTACTTTAGCCATCTCTTGTTCAAAATTTGGAGTGCAAAATTAAAAAACCTTATCCAAAAAAACATCAACTATGTAGGTATTTTTCAAAAAAGCCGTTCAATAGGCTACTCGAATTCCATGATACTTCTCTTGGTGGGTATAATCTTTCCGCAAAGGGTATCCTTCCCAGTCGGAGGGAAGTAAAATTCTACGCATATCAGGATGACCTATGAATTCGATTCCCAGCAAATCATATGCTTCGCGTTCATGCCAATTGGCTGTTCGCCAAATGTGCGAAACCGACGGTACGGAAGGCAAAGTTCCTTCTGTTGGTGTACTTCGCGATACAATTGTCTTTATACATAATTTGTGCTGATAAGGAATAGAAAAAAGGTGGTAAATTACCTCCATAGTGGCGGCTTCTACACCATTATCGACGGCTGTAAGGCAGGATAAGAAATCAAAGTAAAGCCCCTCGGTGCTAAATAA
>DMHB01000007.1 GCA_003449595.1 Microscillaceae bacterium
TTATCACTCAATGAGGGCAGCACATTGCCCAAATAGGAAAAAGTAAGCTTTTGTTTGAATAGGCGGTGCGTTCCTTTTAAGCGGAATGAATTACGCCAAACAAATACATCTTGATTTGTAAAGAAGTCAGTGCTTTCATAAATCACTGCATTGGTAATGGTAATGTTGGTGTTGGCTGATCTAACCACCCTGATACCAAAGCCGGCGCCCCCCAGCCACCGTTCTTTGATAGCACGCAGATTGCTGATTTCATTGGTTCCAAACATAAAACCATACAGGCGTTTGTTATAAAACCACTCCCAATTGAGATTGACTAACAGGTCTTGTTCAGCCAAGCGTTTATTCTGCTCGCCATACGAGAACAAAGGATTCAGTGTGATCCGCAAAACTTCGCCTCCGGTGTACACAAATTCGCCACGAGCGACTATCAAGACACGCTCTACGTTACCCGTGCTGGCGGTTCCATCGGCAGTAATGCGATAAGTAAAAGCAGGAGGTTTGTTGTCGGCTACTTTTTTCTTAGCAGCTTCCGCAGCTTTGATCGAATCAATCAGCAGCTTTCTTTCTAAATTGACTAAGGAATCTAACCAGCCGGCCTGGTTTCTGCTCAACTGATTGCCCAACTGGCGGCGTAAGCTATCGGCTTTTCGTTTTTCATCTTCCAAAGGTACTTGTGCCCACAATAAGTGCGTGATACCAAGGAAGAACCACATCCATAGGAGTAAATATTTTAGCATAGGCATCTAAAAATTTATGGGTTATTTGAAGATACAAACCTACAAAAGCTAAATGGAAAATAGCTGCTATTTTTGCATCTGCCTATCCTGTATGAGTATTTGAGCAGACTGTTTGTGTAGATGCTTGTTATGGTTAGAGCGCAAAACCAATTACCAAAATATCATCGGTTTGGGCTTTATCGCCCATCCAAGTGTCAATGGCCTTGCAAATAGCGGACTCTTGTTCGGCAAAGGGTAAATGGTAGTGCTTCAAAAGTAGCTCTTTAAAGTTTTTACGCATAAATTTTCGGTCATTCGGCCCACCAAATTGGTCGATATACCCATCCGTAAACAGGTAAATGTGTGTAGATTTTTCAAAAGAGAGTTCTCGTTTTTCAAAAAGCTTTTTCTCTGCCAGCGATGTTCCCCCAATCGCAATTTTATCGCCTTGTATTTCGTGCAAACAACCTTCTTGAATATACAACAAGGAACTTTTAGCGCCTGCAAAGTGCAAGATTTTACGTTGGTGGTCGATGGTACAAAGCGCAATATCCATTCCATCGCGACTTTCTTTTTGTTTAAAGGTTTTTTCTACGCCACGTTTTAATTCGTTCAGAATTTGGTCGGGTTCAAAAATTTCATTGTCTAATACAATTTGAGTGATGAGCGAATCAGCAATCATACTCATCAAAGCGCCTGGAACACCGTGCCCTGTACAGTCGATGGCAGTAATGACAGACAATTGGGTATTACTCCAAAACCAATAGAAGTCGCCCGAAACCACGTCGCGGGGTTTATAAAAAACAAACGAATCGGGCAAAATGGCCTTAATTTCTTCGGTAGAAGGCAACAAGGCCTGTTGTATGCGTTGGGCATAGGCAATGCTTTCGGTGATGGCCTTATTTTTCTGAGCGATGGCATCGCGTTGTGATGAAATTTCCTCGTTGGCTTCTTGAAGTTGAAAGGTGCGTTCTACTACTTTTTGCTCTAAGGTTTCGTTGGCCTCTTGTTGTACTTCAATGATCCGGGCTTGTGCCGCTAAGCGCTCCCGTTCTTTGCGTAGGTTGATAAGACCCAAGGCAATTCCAAAAAATACGATTTGCACCACGACTCCCAGTTGCATCAAATAAATGCCTTCAACACGTTCATATACTGCATTGAGCAGTACACCACCCATAATGCAAAGTACCAACAAGACATTGCCAAATATGATGGTTGAGGTAGTTTTTGTCCTGATTTTACGAAAAACCATCACATTGACAAACAAATTCACAACCAAGGAAAGAGGTCCGACAATAGAATTGGATAGGAAATCGATGTAGTTAAAGTCTTGTGTAATGCCGAAAACCAGGATGTAGCCGAAAAAAATAAATATCAGTGTTGTGGTGCTGATTTTTAGTGTTCTGACCAAAAAGTCTATTGGGTCTTCTGATTCTATAACCCTGCGCAAGAACAAGAAAAAGGATATATTAATACTTGCGTGAATGAACGACCAAGTATAGCCATTCCAACCCGGAAACTCGGGGTGGATATATTTTACCAAGAAGCCATAAATATACAAGAAAACAAGATTGATTGTAAAAACATAATAACAATAATATAGGTATATTTTATCGCGAATAATGGCATACAAGGCCAAGGTATAAACCATAATGATGAGCAGAATGCCTTGAAAAATACCTTGAATCAGATTGGCGCCTGCTTTTTCGCGCACCAACCAAGTTTCTTTTTCATATACACATAGATTAAAAACATCGCCATTGAAGTTGCCACGTTGAGTGCGGATATACACCGTTTTTACTTGGTTAGGCTGTAGCTCTATTTCAAAACAAGGAGCAACTTCTTTTAAAGTTTTCTGCGATTGAGGAAGCATCACCCCACCCGGTTGAGTTACCCAAAGGCTATCTTGGTAAGGTAGATAAAGCGTTGCATAATAGTTGCCAAGTACATCCAAGCTTACTTCATTGGGGTATAAAATCCATTTGGTAGGATGTGGACTATCAGAGGCTAATTTCAGCTTTGCCCAATAAAATTTGCTATAAGTTAAGGAGGATTGTAATTCGCTCAAAGATTTAAACGACAGCTGTTCTACCTGTCGGAGAGATGTTGGTGGAGGCGAAAACTCTTCAGCAACTTCCAAATAGGCATTAAGATGCCGGTAAGTATTAACGCTTTGCCCTTGCTTCAGTACAAGTACCTTCGTACTTGCAGTATTTTGAGCAAGAAGATGATTATTTGGAAAAATCAGTAACCCAAACCATCCCAGTATAGCAATGCAGTAACACTTCATATCAGTAGTTTACAATCAAAATAGCAAATTGAAAAGGATAATTTTTTTAGACCGGCTAACTTTTGCAAGATAACTAATTTACCAGAGGAATAGTTAAAAAAAATGCTCTTACCAAGAACTGGTAAGAGCAATAAAATGACTGATAAAGGTTAAAATATCGTTATACAGCAGCCGAAACGGGTTCTACATATACGAACGAACGGTTTTTAAAACCTTTTTTAAATCTTACGACGCCATTGATAAGAGCAAACAAAGTATGATCTTTGCCAATGCCTACGTTATCGCCGGGGTGATGCTTGGTGCCTCGCTGGCGAACAAGTATGTTGCCCGCCTTGGCTACCTGACCACCGAAAATCTTTACGCCCAAGCGCTTACTTTCTGATTCGCGTCCGTTTCTCGAACTACCTACACCTTTTTTATGTGCCATGGTATATAAAAATTTGGAAAGTGAAAACCTAAATAATAATGGATTATGCTTGAATGGCTTCGATCAACACTTTACTCATTTGTTGACGATGACCATTTAATTTCTGATAACCTTTGCGGCGTTTTTTCTTAAAAACCGATACTTTATCGCCTTTCACGTGTTGCAAAATCTTAGCAGATACACTGGCTCCTGAGAGCATAGGAGCACCTACCGACACAGCACCGTTGTTGTCAACCAACAATACTTTATCAAATTGAACCGTAGCGCCTTCTTCAGCGTCCAAACGGTGGGTGTAAATGTATTTATTTTGCTCGACCTTAAATTGCTGTCCGGCTATTTCAACAATTGCGTACATAATTCTTTGACTTTTAAAAATAGGACTGCAAATATAGTGTTTAAATTTCAAAAAACAAATGCAGCGACAATCTTTTTCAATTTGTAAAGCGAAAGACCCCGCTTAGCATTGTATTGCAGGCCGTAATCCAGCAAAAGCAAACACAAAGTAAAGATTTATAGTTATTTTTGCAAAAAAGTCAACGATGACTCGAAAACTTCTCTTCACCTTGGGTTTGAGTACGCTCATTTTTTCAAACCTATTTGCACAAACACCAACTATACAGGTTGTGAAATTCAGCGATTTGGAGCAACTAATGACCCCAACGTCCGGAAAAACCAAGGTCATTAACTTCTGGGCTACTTGGTGTGTGCCTTGTGTCCAAGAACTGCCCTACTTCGAGCAATTGCATCAAGCATACCAAGACAAAAATGTAGAAGTTTGGCTCATAAGTTTAGACGATGTGGAAAAATTGGACAGCAAAGTAGTTCCATTTGTCCAACGTAAAAACTTACAGGCACGTCTTTGGTTATTAGACGATATAGACTACAATGCTTGGATCAACAAAGTAGATCCCAAATGGTCAGGAGCTATTCCGGCTACGCTCATCATCGGCGAAAAAGAAATGCGCTATTTCAAAGAAGGAGAGTTGACTTATGATGAATTAGAACGAGTTGTGCGTACCTTTTTATAAATTGTATTTATTCATTTAATCTCGTTAAATTAATTTTTAAACTATGAAAAAGTTGTTTTCATTTTTAACCTTAGGTTTCATCACCTTATTCTTCGTTTCCGCCAAAATGGAAGAAGGCTATCAAGTAGGAGACACGGTAGCTGATTTCAAACTCAAGAATATTGATGGCAGTATGTTGTCGTTGTCTGATGCTAAGTTTGCCGACAAAAAAGGAGTAATGGTTATTTTCTCTTGCAACCACTGCCCTTATGTAGTAGCTTACGAAGATCGTATGATTGCACTACAGGAAAAATATGGCACTGAAATTCCTATCATTGCTGTCAATCCAAACTCTCAAACACACGCCGAAGATTCTTTTGAAGCGATGCAAAAACGCGCTGCCGAAAAAGGATTCAAATTCGATTATTTGGAAGATGCCGAACAAACTGTTGCCAAAACATTCGGCGCTACCCGTACTCCGCACGTTTATTTGCTCAAGCGCGAAGGTGCTTCTTTTGTAGTTTCTTACATCGGAGCCATCGACAATAACCACAAAGATGCTGCTGCCGTTACTGAGAAATATTTGGAAAATGCCATCGAAGCTTTGAAAAACGGTAGTGCTTTGCCTGCCGACAAGCAAGTAACCAAGGCTGTAGGTTGCACTATCAAGTGGAAGCAATCCTAATATCTCCTAAATTCTTTGTAAAAAAGCGGTTCGCAACAGCCGCTTTTTGTATTATGCACCCATTTATACCTTCACAAATCTATGAAAAAGCTTTTTTTTGTTTGGATAAGTATAGCCTTGTGTAGTATAACTACTGCCGTTAAGGCGCAGCAGCAGGGCTTCCCCACCATGTATTTTGAAAATATTTTGCACAATTTTGGTGAAATTGCCGAAGAAACCGGTGTAGTAACCCATAGTTTCCGATTCAAAAATACAGGGGATGTAGTGTTGCAAATCGACAGTGTAGTGCCTTCTTGCGGTTGTACTACCCCCAGTTGGACGCGAGGAGCCATTGCCCCGGGTCAAAATGGCGAAATTTTGGCAAGTTACGACCCTACTAATCGCCCGGGGGATTTTACGAAATACCTGACCGTATATGCCAACACACAACAGAAGATTGTGCAGTTAGTCATTCAAGGCAAGGTAAACCCCCGTCCACGCACTATTTTAGATACTTTGGTAACTAAAATGGGAGGTATACGGGTACAGTATCAAGCATTCAATTTTGGCTATATCGCTAACAATGGCCCTGTTACGCAAACCTTCGATGTGTATAATGATAGCACTGCTGCCATCACTTTCAAAGATCCATTTACGCCCGGTCACGTTCAGGTACAGTTTGAACCACAAACTTTGCAACCTAAGCAAAAGGGCAAAATCAGAATTACTTATGATGCCCAGCTTAAAAATGACTTAGGTTACGTGTTCGACAACATCGTATTGACTACTGACGAACCTCAAAATCCTGCCAAGCAAATGTTTGTGGTGGCTGTGATTCAGGAATATTTCCCACCGATGAGCGAAGCAGAGCTGGCCGCTGCGCCTAAAATCTTGGTAGAAAATCCGACACACGATTTCGGAACCATCAAATTGGGTGATAAAGTCAACCATTTGTTTACTTATAAAAACATAGGGCAAAACACCCTGCTCATTCGCAAAACCAAAGCAAGTTGTGGATGCACTGCTTCAAATCCAGACAAAACCACACTCAATACCAATGAAGCAGGGAGTGTATCGGTTACTTTTGATGCCTTGGCTGTGGGGCAACAAGAAAAAACAATTACTATTTTTTCTAATGATCCAAAAAATGCGAGCCTTACGCTCACCATCAAGGCCAACGTTGTACAAAACCAATAAGTATTGCCTTTCAAACAGGATGAATGGCTTGTAAGTGAACCCTTGCAAGCCATTTTTGCTGGAGTAGCTTTGGAATAAGTAGCAACACAAGTAGTCAATATCCTTTCAAGCTAATTTATCGTACAAAGCTTTTAAAAGCGCAAAAAATATAAGTATATTTATCAAGCCAATAAGGGTATTAATCGGCTGATAGACTGCGTTTAGCAGGTAATTCTAATCAGTCTCGTAGGTTGTTCGTGTTATTTTTGCGTTTGTTTATCAGTTATTTCATAGAGTAGATCACGGTATGCAACCATCCTCAATCACAAATGTGTCATTACCTCTTGTTGATACTTCAAACCCACTCAGTGCGAAAACTTTGAGGCTTCAGGAAACTACCGATATAGTGCAGAAGTGGGCTGATGAGTTAGATACCCTTTTGCGGCATAGTTTCGATAATGATTTACACGATTTTACAGCATCCCTACTTCATTTTTTGGCCTACCGTTGTGGAGCTTACCGTGGGTGTTGGTTTTCGCGTTCTGAAGACACGACTGCCACTTCTTTTGTTTTGAAACACACTTTTGCTTGTAGCGAAAAACACATTACCACGCCACAATATTCGTTAGGAGATGGTTTGATAGGGCAAGCAGCTTTGCGGCAAGAGATTGTCATTTTCGACCAAATACAGCCCAATTTATCGCCGTATAAAGCCGGAAGCCTAAGTTTTTCCCCGCAAGGGATCTTGATACTGCCTTTGATTTTTGGAGCGCAAACATTGGCTGTTGTTGAACTGGTTTTTTTGCAGCCACTTAGTGATGCAGTTGTGCTATTTCTGCAAAGAAGTCGTTCTAATATGGCTTCTTTTCTAGAAAGCATTACCAATTTGATGCGCACCAAGGCTTTGTTAGCTGAAACCCAAAACCAAAAAGAGATATTACGTGCACAAGAAGAAGAGTTAAGGCAAAACTTAGAAGAATTAGCAACTACACAAGAAGCGCTTAAGGATAAAAATACCGAAATCACTAAAGCATTTGAAGAATTGGCTGTTTATAACAACCGTATTATGCAGAGTTTAGCTTATGGGCAGCGTATGCAAAAAGCGGTTCTACCCTCCTCAACACGCTTGACGAAAGCTTTCAAAGAGTATTTTCATATTTATTTACCAAAAGATGTAGTTTCAGGTGATTTTTATTGGTATGCACAAACCAAGGAGGTGAAAATTTTTGCAGTGGCTGATTGCACCGGACACGGCGTGCCCGGTGGGTTTATGTCGATGATTGGGAATATGCTTCTCAACCAAATTATTATAGGTCAGAAAATACACCAGCCCCACGAAATTTTGAGCCGGTTACACAAGCTCATTTACAATACCCTAAAACGTGACGAAAATGCAGGCAACGAAGGGATGGATATTGCACTTTGCACCTTAGAGTATTTGCCGTTTGATAAGGTGAAAGTTGTGTTTTCAGGTGCGAAAATTAACCTAATTTACAGCAAGCAAGGGGTTTTGGATCAACTCAAGGCCGATAGGCATTCCATCGGGGGGATGGGGCTACACCGTATCTTGGAATTTAGGTATCAGGAAATTTTACTAAACCAAAACGACTGCCTGTTTTTTGCCACAGATGGGGTATTGGATATTTGCAACGATTTTAGACGCAAGTTTGGGCAAACCCGATTAATGGCCTTTTTGCAAGAATACCATACTTTGCCGATGGCCGAAATGGGCGAAAAATTAAAACAGATTCTTGCTGATTTTCAAGGGAATGCCGACCAACGCGATGATGTAACTATGATCGGAATTCGACTTTAAAGT
>DMHB01000328.1 GCA_003449595.1 Microscillaceae bacterium
CTACGCTCTTTCCTACACGACGCTCTTCCGATCTATCCCGCATAATCGATAAAAAACCTTTTCTATAAAATCGGTTTGGCACAAAAAAAGCCGAGTGTTGTGCACTCAGCTTTCCTTCTTATTTACTGATAACTCGATTACATATTCCTCCTATACTGCCCGCCTACTTGGTAAAGTGCTTGGCTCATTTGCCCCAAACTACAACACTTGGCGCACTCCATCAAAGCTTCGAAGATGTTGCCATTTTCGACAGAAATACGCTGTAGGTTTTTGAGCATTTCCGTGGCTTTTTCGGCATTGCGTGCGTGGAAAGCATCGCGCTGAGCAATTTGATATTCTTTTTCTTCGGTGGTGCTACGGATTACCTCATCAGGAATGATGGTTGGCGAGCCTTTCGGATCAAGGAAAGTGTTTACCCCAATGAGTGGAAGCTCGCCGGTATGTTTTTTCATTTCATAGTACATACTTTCTTCCTGAATTTTGCTGCGCTGATACATTCGTTCCATCGCGCCCAACACACCGCCACGCTCCGAAATAGACCTAAATTCGTGGTAAACAGCCTGTTCTACCAAGTCGGTTAGTTCTTCAATGATAAACGCCCCTTGCAAAGGATTTTCATTTTTGGCCAAGCCCAACTCGTGGTTGATTATCAACTGAATGGCCATCGCACGACGCACACTTTCTTCGGTGGGGGTGGTAATGGCTTCATCGTAGGCGTTGGTATGCAGCGAGTTACAGTTGTCATAAATGGCATACAATGCCTGTAAGGTGGTTCGAATATCGTTGAAAGCAATTTCTTGCGCATGCAGGCTTCGGCCTGAAGTTTGGATATGGTACTTGAGTTTTTGGCTTCGGTCGTTGCCTTTGTATTTATACTTCATTGCCTTGGCCCAAATTCTACGCGCTACACGTCCCAGCACAGCATATTCCGGATCCATTCCATTAGAGAAAAAGAACGACAAATTCGGTGCGAAATCATCAATGTGCATGCCTCGGCTGAGGTAATATTCTACGAAAGTGAATCCATTGGATAAAGTAAGTGCTAACTGGGTGATAGGGTTGGCACCGGCCTCAGCAATGTGGTAGCCGGAAATGCTCACCGAATAAAAATTACGCACTTTGCGATCGATGAAATATTGCTGAATGTCGCCCATCATACGCAGTGCAAATTCAGTAGAGAAAATACAAGTGTTTTGGGCTTGGTCTTCTTTCAAAATATCGGCTTGCACCGTGCCGCGCACTTGCGAAAGCGCCGAGGCTTTGATTTTGTCATATACTTCTTGGGGCAACACTTGGTCGCCGGTTACACCCAAAAGCATCAATCCCAATCCGTCGTTGCCTTCGGGCAGTTGTGCTGCATTGTAGGTAGGTACAGGCAGCCCTTTGGCCTCATAAATGGCTTCTATTTTGGCTTTTACTTCGTTTTCCAACCCATTTTCTTTGATATAAATTTCACACTGTTGGTCAATGGCTGCATTCATAAAAAACGCCAAAATCATTGGGGCAGGCCCGTTGATGGTCATCGAAACCGAAGTAGCCGGATGGCATAAGTTGAAGCCAGAATAGAGTTTTTTGGCATCGTCGAGGGTGGCCACGCTTACGCCAGAGTTGCCTATTTTGCCATAAATATCGGGGCGATGGTCAGGGTTTTCGCCATAGAGCGTTACAGAATCAAAAGCCGTAGAAAGTCGCTTGGCGGGCAATCCTTTCGACACATAGTGAAAACGCTTGTTGGTGCGCTCGGGGCCGCCTTCGCCGGCAAACATCCGGGTTGGGTCTTCTCCTTCGCGCTTCAGCGGAAACACCCCACTGGCGTAAGGGAAAAACCCGGGGGCATTTTCAGTGAGCAACCAGCTCAAAATATCGCCCCAATCTTCGTATTTGGGGAGGGCTACTTTGGGCACTTTCGTTCCCGAAAGGGAAGTATAGTATAAGTCTTGTTCGATGATTTTGTCGCGCACTTGGAACTGGTACTTATCGGCTTTGTAGCGCTTTTGAGTGGCACTCCAATCCATCAGCATCGCTTTGCACTCGGCATCCAACTTGGCATCCAAGGCATTGTATTGTTCAATCAAATCTCTGAGGTATTCAGGCTCGCCTTGTTCATAAGCCACTACCGAAACCACATCGTCGGATTGCTGTATAATCTGGATTTTTTGCTTGCCTATGTTGGCTCGCAACAAATCGATCGTGCCTTTGAGTTGATACATTTTGCGGGCGATACCAGCCTGTGTTTGGATGAAGGAATGGTATTCGTCAGCATTTTCGCAGATTTCGGCCAAGTAGCGTACCCTGTCGGGAGGAATGATATAGATTTTCTCCGACATTCGTTCCGACAACTCGAACTTAGAAGTAAGGGTTGGAAGATTGGTTTTTTCGACGACTTTATCCATTATTTTTCGGTAAAGCGTATTGGTGCCTACATCATTAAACTGCGACGCAATGGTGCCAAAAATAGGCAATTCTTCGTCGGGGGTTTCCCAAAGGTTATGGTTGCGTTTGTATTGTTTCTTCACATCGCGCAAAGCATCTAACGAACCACGCTTGTCAAATTTATTGATGGCGATGATGTCGGCAAAATCTAGCATATCGATTTTTTCCAACTGCGTTGCCGCGCCATATTCCGAAGTCATCACATACATACTTACATCAGAGTGTTCGATGATTTCGGTATCGGACTGGCCAATGCCCGAGGTTTCGACAATGATGAGGTCGAACCGGGCAAATTTGCAAATGTCAATCGCATCTTGCACATATTGGCTAAGTGCAAGGTTAGACTGGCGTGTGGCCAACGAGCGCATATACACCCGCGGGTTGTGGATGGCGTTCATTCGGATACGGTCGCCCAACAGCGCCCCACCGGTTTTGCGTTTAGAAGGATCGACCGAGATAACTGCGATGGTTTTGCTGTCGAAATCCATCAAATAGCGGCGCACCAGCTCATCCACCAAACTTGATTTTCCGGCACCTCCCGTGCCAGTGATACCCAAAACAGGTACTTTAATTTCAGTTGCTTTGGCCTTGATGCCGTCGCAAACTTGCCGATAAATTTCGGGGTAGTTTTCGGCCACAGAAATAAGTCGGGCAATGCTTTGGTGGTCTTGCTGCTGCGATTTCTCGATCAAGTCCTCTATTTCCGAAATTTCCTCCTCAATGACAGTGCCTGCCAAGGCTGCTTTTTTAGCCTTTTCAGGATTATAAGTCGAAAAATCGCTTTTCATCAACACATCGTTGATCATCCCTTGCAAACCCATCGCACGGCCATCGTCGGGGTGGTAAATGCGGTCGATGCCGTAGGCGTGTAATTCTTCGATTTCGGAAGGCAAAATAGTGCCGCCGCCCCCACCAAAAATTTTGATATGGCTTGCATTGCGTTGACGCAGCAAGTCGTACATATATTTGAGGTATTCGGTATGGCCGCCTTGGTACGAAGTGATGGCAATGGCTTGGGCATCTTCTTGGATGGCACAATCTACAATTTCGGCTACGCTACGGTTGTGGCCCAAGTGGATTACCTCAGCGCCCGAGCTTTGCATCACACGGCGCATAATGTTGATGGCGGCATCGTGTCCGTCGAAAAGTGATGCAGCCGTTACGATTCGGATATGATGTTGAGGTTGGTAAGGCGTTTGATTTGCGCTCATTGTTGACTAAATATTTTGTAGGGTGATGTGATAATTTTGCGCTAAAAAATTGCACGAAAATACAGAAAATTTGACTGATTTTAATACGCTTTCCTGTTTAACCAATATCTGGTCAATACTGTTGGCAGGCTTAGTCAAGAAAAGACATTTCGCCTGCTAAAACTGCATCCATAATGCCTTCGCGCAAGCCCCCAAAAGAGGCTGTAAGTTCAGTAAATAAGCCTTTTTGGGCTACTACTTGCAAGAGTGTTAAAGCAGGCAAAATCATATCTACCCGCTGAGGGGCTAATCCGGCTACGTTTTGTCGCACATCCCGCGGCACTGAAAAAAGATATTGATGCCAATAATGGAGTGCTTCCAACGAAACCACCTCGTACTTCGCATCGAACGACAAAGGTTTTTGAAGTCGTTCGGCTTCCAAAGTGGCCAAGCTTTCGAAAGCCCCCGAAGAGCCTACCCACCGGCTGGGAGGATATTGCGCCAAGGCTTGCCACAAAGTTTCAAGTTGCTGATGCAGGTATTGTTCTAACACTTGTCGCTGGACGAGTGTAGGCGGGTCGCTTTCGCTGAAATACCCATCCAACAACCGTTGGGCACCTATTTCATAGCTTTTTTGCCAAAAAATCTGCTCGGCATCAGCCAAAACAAACTCTACGCTCCCGCCGCCCACATCCATTAACAAAGTAATCGATTTGTCAAAAGGTACTGCTTGTTGCACTCCTCTGAAAGTAAGGGCAGCCTCTTGTTCGCCCGAAATAACGCACACCCTGATGCCGGTTTGCTGTTGGATTGCCTGTAAAACGGCCTGTTGGTTTTGAGCTTGCCGAAAGGCACTGATACCCACCGCAAAAATTTGGTTTTCAGGCACTTGCATCTCCGAAAGCAGGGCTTTGAAAGTAGCCAGTGCCGCATAAATCCGCTGCTCGGCTTCAGGATGAATCAAATTTTGGCTGATGCCTTGTTGCCCCATCTTGACAAAAATACGTTCGCGGCGCAGCACGTTGGGCAGCCCGGTAGCTGAATATTGGGCAATCAGCAACTCAAAAGTGTTGGTTCCTAAGTCTAAAAAAGCAAATAATGAGGGGTTTGGCATAAGCAACTGTTAAAATTAGTGAATCTTCCTTAGCTTTGTAAAATTTTTTTCAAGTATGTCTAAAGTTGCATTGGTTACCGGCATCACAGGCCAAGACGGAGCCTACTTAGCCGATTTCCTTCTCAGAAAAGGATACGAAGTACACGGAATCAAACGTCGTGCTTCTCTGTTTAATACCGACCGTATTGACAATCTATACCAAGACCCACACGAGAAAGATGTGAAGTTCAAATTGCATTATGGCGATTTGAGCGATTCAACCAATATCATCCGTTTGGTGCAAGAAATTCAGCCCGATGAAATTTACAATTTAGGTGCTATGAGCCACGTCCGGGTTAGTTTTGATACACCTGAATATACGGCCAACGTGGATGGCATCGGTACGCTGCGTATTTTGGAAGCCGTGCGTTTGCTGGGTTTAACTCAAAAAACACGTATTTACCAAGCATCCACTTCCGAGCTTTATGGTTTGGTACAAGAAATTCCGCAAAGCGAAAAAACACCTTTCTACCCACGTTCTCCTTATGCTTGCGCCAAAATTTATGGCTACTGGATTACGGTCAACTATCGCGAGTCTTACAATATGTTTGCCTGCAATGGTATTTTGTTCAACCACGAAAGCCCCTTGCGTGGCGAGACCTTTGTTACCCGCAAAATTACAAGAGGTGTGGCGCGGATGGCTTTGGGTTTGCAAGACAAAATTTACTTGGGCAACTTAGATGCCAAGCGCGATTGGGGACACGCGCAAGATTATATCGAAGCAATGTATTTGATTCTACAGCAAGACAAGCCCGAAGATTTTGTAATTGCTACCGGTGTTACCACCTTGGTACGCGATTTTGTGCGGATGGCTTTCGCCGAAGTAGGGGTTGCGCTTGAGTTCAAAGGCAACGGAGTGGAAGAGAAAGGCTATGTGGCGGCTTCTTCTAATGCTGAATATAGCTTCCAAGTAGGGCAAGAGGTGGTAGCCATTGACCCACGTTATTTCCGACCCACCGAAGTAGATCTTCTTTTGGGCGACCCTACCAAAGCGCAGCAAAAATTAGGATGGAAGCCCCGCTATGATCTGCCTATGCTTGTCAATGATATGATGAAAGCCGATCTGGAACTATTTAAACGCGATAAGTATTTGAAAGCTGGTCAGTATCAAATCAAAAATTACTATGAATAAAGACAGCAAAATATATATTGCCGGGCATCGTGGGATGGTTGGCGGAGCAATCCTTCAAAAACTTCAACAAGAAGGATTTCAAAGGTTGGTTTTTCGTACCTCTCAAGAATTAGATCTGCGTGATAGCAAGGCTGTCGCCGATTTTTTTGCACAAGAAAAACCGGAATATGTATTTATGGCTGCGGCAAGGGTAGGTGGTATTTTAGCCAATAACACCTACCGTGCCGAATTTTTGCACGACAACTTGATGATCCAGAACAATGTCATTCATCAAGCTTATCTGCACCAAACCAAAAAACTATTGTTTTTAGGCTCTTCTTGTATTTATCCCAAAATGGCACCTCAGCCTATCAAAGAAGAGTATTTGCTTACCGGTGCGTTGGAATATACCAACGAGCCGTATGCCATTGCCAAAATTGCCGGCCTAAAAATGTGTGAAAACTATCGCCTCCAATATGGCTGTAATTTTATTTCGGTGATGCCTACCAACTTGTATGGCGAACACGACAACTTCGACCTGCAAAACTCACACGTGTTGCCTGCGCTTATTCGTAAGTTCTGGGAAGCCAAACGTGAAAACAAGCCTTTCGTTGAAGTTTGGGGTACAGGATCGCCCAAGCGTGAATTTTTACACGCCGAAGACGCTGCCGATGCTTGTTTCTTTTTGATGCAACACTACGATAGTCCTGACATCATCAATATTGGGGTAGGCGATGACATCAGCATCAAAGACCTGGCACTGCTGATCAAAGATATTGTAGGCTATGCCGGCGAACTTCGTTTTGATACATCTAAGCCCGATGGCACTCCTCGCAAGTTGTTGGATGTCGGTAAGTTGAACGCCTTGGGTTGGAAACCGAAAATTGCTTTGCGAGAAGGCATCAAGCGTGTGTTAGCGCAAAAATTTATAGAGACAATGGCCTAATGGCAATGATGTACACAACGGCTTTTCATACAGGGTCGCTTGCAAAGTATGCCTTTCTGGTTACAGGAGGGGCTGGTTTCATTGGCTCACACTTGGTAGAATACTTGGTAACGCACCAAGCTGGTAAAGTTCGGATTCTTGACGATTTCAGTACCGGCTTCGAAGCCAATATAAAGCCATTTTTGCATCTACCCCAAGTTGAGCTTGTCCGTGGAAGCATTACCGATCCGGCTATTTGTGTTCAAGCCTGCCAAGGAATAGATTTTGTGTTACACCAAGCGGCCTTAGGTTCTGTGCCACGCAGTGTGGCAGACCCTGCCACTACCAACTCGGTCAACATTACAGGTTTTTTGAATATGTTGGTAGCAGCCCATTCTGCCCGGGTCAAGCGGTTGGTTTTTGCCGGATCTTCTTCGGTCTATGGCGACCACCCGGCCTTGCCCAAGCACGAAGCGCACATAGGTACTCCGCTATCGCCTTATGCAGTAACCAAACGAACCAACGAACTCTATGCACAAGCGTTTGCTCGTTGCTATCAAATGGAGATCATTGGCTTGCGGTATTTCAATATTTTTGGGCCACGGCAAAACCCACAAGGCCCTTATGCAGCGGTTATTCCTTTATTTTTACGTGCTTGCCAACAAGGAAATCCGCCTGTAATCTTTGGAGATGGGCAACAAAGCCGCGATTTCACCTTTGTAGCCAATGCGGTACAAGGCAATATCAAGGCACTGTTTGCGCCCCAAACCGCTTGTGGGCAGATGTTCAACATTGCTTGCGGCGAACGTACCTCCTTGAATGATTTACTTTCCATGATAGGCAGCATCACTCAGCAGCCCTTACAAGCAATTTATCAGGCTGAACGAAACGGAGACATTCCGCATAGTTTGGCCAATATTGAAGCCGCCCGACAACAACTGGGCTATTCGCCTACCCACCAAGTCGATGAAGGCTTGGCACTTACTTGGCGATGGTTTAAAAAAGAAATGGTTGAATCTTAGCAAAATATCGCGCAGCTTTGAAAGGTATTATTTTAGCCGGAGGTTCCGGTACTCGCCTACACCCGCTTACCTTGGCAGTAAGCAAACAATTGTTGCCAGTATATGACAAGCCAATGATTTTTTACCCCTTGTCGATTCTGATGTTGGCCAACATCAAGGAAATTCTATTCATTACTACCCCACAAGATCAACCCTTGTTTCAGAAGTTGTTAGGCGACGGTAGCCATTTGAATTGCTCTTTTCAATATGCAATCCAAGAAGTCCCCAACGGCTTGGCGCAAGCTTTTGTGATTGGCGAGGATTTCATCGGCAAAGACAAAGTAGCACTTATTCTGGGCGATAATATTTTTTATGGGGCGGGCATATCGCGTCTTTTACAATCACACAGTGATCCTGATGGCGGGGTAATTTTTGCCTACCAGGTTTCCGATCCCGAAAGGTATGGCGTTGTTACTTTCGATGAAGATTTCAAAGCCATTAGTATCGAAGAAAAGCCCCAAAATCCTAAATCAAATTATGCAGTTCCGGGACTTTACTTTTATGACAACGAAGTCATTCAAATTGCCAAAAGCCTACAACCTTCTGCACGAGGTGAGTATGAAATTACTGATATTAACAAAGTCTATCTTGAAAAAAACAAACTAACTGTAGGCATTCTCAATCGGGGCACCGCATGGTTAGACACCGGCACTTTTGCCTCGTTGATGCAAGCCGGGCAATTTGTGCAGGTCATCGAAGAGCGACAGGGGCTTAAAATTGGCTGTATCGAAGAAATTGCCTATCACATGGGCTTTATCGATAAAGCACAATTACAACAAGTGGCGCTTCCATTGCTAAAAAGCGGTTATGGGGAATATCTGATGAATTTGATCCAGTAACAAAGCTAACTCTATACAACATTATGCCATACATTGAAACTCCGCTGACAGGTCTGTGGGTATTTGAACCGAGAATTTTTGAAGATGAGCGTGGTTATTTTTACGAAAGTTTTAATATGCGCCAATTTCAAACCGAAACAGGCATTGACCGCCCTTTCGTGCAAGACAATATTTCCTTTTCGCAGTTTGGCGTATTACGAGGTTTTCACTTCCAGTATGAACCAGCCGCTCAAGCCAAGTTGGTCAGCTCTTATCAGGGAGCCGTATGGGATGTAGTTGTCGATTTGAGGCCGCAATCGCCTACTTTTGGACAAAGCTTTCAGATTCTCATTTCCGCTGAAAACAAAAAACAATTGTATGTGCCTCGTGGGTTTGCCCATAGTTTTGTAGTCATCAGTCCCGAAGGTGCTCTTTTTGGCTACAAATGCGACAATTTCTATGCCCCACAGTATGAGTCGGGTATAAGGTATGATGACCCAGATTTGCAAATTGATTGGCAGGTAGAGGAATCGGCGCTTATCGTTTCTGACAAAGACAAATTGCTGCCCTCTTTTGCGGAAGTAAAAGAACATTTGGCGCAGGCGTTGTAATAGAAAAAGAGCTTTTCGATTAAAAAAAGCTCCTTAGCTATTCAATTTGTATATCGTCTTCCTGAGAAGAAGGAGTAGTAAAAGCTTACTTGGCAGCAGCCTTTTTTGCTTCAAACTCTTTTTTAATGGCTTCTACATCTACTTTGCGGATAACCGGCTTGGCGCAAAGTTGTTTGATATACTTGTTTTTGTTGACGGCTTTGGCGAAATTACGCTTTACCTTTCTTTGTAATCTTGTTACACCCATTGTGCTAATTTTTTAATGAGGTTTATCCTAAAATGATGGCTTTTCGAGGCTATTTGAAAAGGAATGCAAAGTTAGTAAAGTTTCCGAATATAATCCAACCAAACCCAATTTATGATTGCTTTTTTCCTGCTACTTTTGCAGTTAAATCATCCTTGAAGTTATGAGCAAAACCCAAGTTACTATTCCCAAAGGAACACGCGATTTCGGCCCCGAAATCATGGCCAAGCGCAATTATATTTTCGACATCATTAAAAGTGTGTTTCAAAAATTTGGCTTCCAGCCGCTCGAAACACCTACTATGGAGAATTTAGAAGTGCTTACCGGCAAGTATGGCGAAGAAGGCGACCAGTTGATTTATCGGGTGCTCAACTCTGGCGATTACCTGAAAAATATCACTACCGAACACCTCCAAGAAGGCTTTAAAAAATTTACGCCCAAAATAGCTGACAAAGCCCTACGTTATGACCTTACTGTGCCTTTTGCCCGCTACGTAGTGATGAATAAAGGTACTTTGCACTTCCCTTTCAAAAGATACCAAATTCAGCCGGTTTGGCGTGGCGACAGTCCCCAAAAGGGTCGTTATCGTGAGTTTTATCAGTGCGATGCCGACGTGGTTGGTACTCCCTCTTTGCTTTGTGAAGCCGAGATAGTGCTGATGATTAATGAAGTGATGGACAAACTGCGGTTGTCCGATTTTAGCATTAAATTCAACCATCGTAAAATCATTGCAGCGATGGCTACCGCCATCGGAGCACCGGGGCAAGAAGCTGCGCTGGCTGTTAGCATCGATAAATTAGACAAAATTGGCAAAGAAAAAGTATTGGCCGAGCTGCAACAAAGGGGTTTTTCGGAAACACAAACGCAAGCCTTACAGCCCTTTTTTACGCTGCCTGCTGATGCTGCCTTGGCATTCGATAGCTTAAAACAGCATTTCAGCCACATTCCGGAAGGACTACAAGGAGTGGCTGAGTTAGAGGAAATTATCGCTTGGCTGGGATCTTATACTCAGTATTCCGATGTGATGAAAAATTTGCGGTTGGATTTTTCAGCTTTGTTGGCGCGTGGGTTGAGTTATTACACCGGGACAATTTTTGAAGTAAAAATCAACCAAGTTCAAATGGGAAGCGTAAGCGGTGGCGGTCGTTATGATAACCTAACCGGTAGTTTTGGGCTGCCCGATGTTTCGGGTGTTGGTTTCTCCTTTGGGGTTGACCGCCTCTATGATGTGCTCGAAGAGCTGGGACTTTTCCCTGAAACCAGTGCTCAGCACACCCAAGTATTGTTGTGCAACTTTGATACTAACTCTGCACAACAAAGTCTGCCCTTTTTGCGACAGCTTCGCGAAGCCAATATCAAGAGTGAGCTGTACCCCGAACCTGTGAAACTTAAAAAACAAATGAGCTATGCAGATGCCAAGAAAATCCCCTATGTACTTTTGATAGGGTCGGAAGAAATCAAACAAGGAAAACTTACGCTGAAAAATATGGCCACCGGCGAACAAGCGGCACTAACCTTGGCTGAGATCATAGAACAGCTTCGCTCAAAATAAACATAAAAGCGCACAATAGGGTTTAGTCATTAAATCTTATTTATACATATCCATTACATCTATGTTTGGTCTATTCAAGAAAAAAACAGCCGCAGAAAAACTACAAGAGCAATACCAAAAACTGCTCAAAGAAGCCCATTCGCTTTCGCATAGCAATCGGAAAGCTGCCGATGCCAAAATGGCTGAAGCAGAAGAGGTAATGAACCAAATTGTAGCGCTTAGTCAACAAAACAAACCCTACTAAGCCTTCTTCATGGTAAAAGTCTTATTTATTTGCTTAGGAAATATTTGCCGCTCACCTATTGCCGAAGAAACCTTCCGACAGCAAGTAACTGAGGCAGGTCTGGCCGATGCTATCCAATGCGACTCTGCAGGAACCGGCAACTACCACATTGGCGAGCTGCCTGATACACGCATCCGAAAAGTAGCACAAGCCAAAGGGCTTACACTGAGCCATCGGGCACGCCAGCTTGCAAAAGCTGACTTTTCCGACTTCGATTACCTGATAGCCATGGATGCAAACAACTTGCTACACATTGAAAACTTGGCGCGGCAAACCCAATCATCGGTGGACTCTTTGCCTGTAATAAGGCTATTGCGCAGTTATACACCTAAAGAAACTCAATTCGAGGTGCCCGACCCCTATTATGGCACAATGGAAGATTTTGAGCAGACCTATCAAATTGTAAATACAGCCAATTTGCATTTATTGGCTCATATTCGCGCTACACACCAGCTTTAATCCACAAAGCAACAAGCGCTACCGTTGCCCTTGTTTATTGTAAGGTATGATTTCTTCCGAATCCCCTTTTGATGATTTCTTCGAGCAGGTTTTATTCAACTGCTTTGGCAAGGCTCACGAAGTCGATGAATATCACTTTGTTTCAGGCGGAGCATTCAACCAAACCGTAGAGATACATACTTCGGCAGGCTGTTTTCTTTTGAAATGGAATGAGCATCTGCCCGAAGACATGTTTGAGGCTGAAACCTTGGGGCTGAACTTGCTACGCTCGGCACATCTGATCGATATTCCGGAGGTTTTTGGCTTTGGAAAGGTAGCGCAAAAGTCCTTTTTATTGATGGAATGGATACAAGCAGCAATGCCCGAAAAAAACTATTGGAGCAACTTAGGTGAGTCGATTGCAGAACTTCATCGACAAACTGCGCATTTCTATGGACTAGATTTTAATAATTATATCGGTACCTTATTTCAAAACAACGAAAAAACAACCAATTGGTTAGATTTTTTCGTTCATAGACGATTAGAGGCACAGGTTGGATTAGCGTACTATAATAACCTACTAAATTTTGAAGTTTTGAAAAAATTTGAGCAACTTTATGCGCGATTGTCGGGATGGTTGCCTGCTCATTCAGCTTCTTCACTGCTTCACGGCGACTTGTGGGGAGGCAACGTATTGGTGAACTCCATAGGCGCACCTGCACTCATAGACCCTGCCGTATATTATGGAAACAGAGAAATGGAAATAGCTTTCACAAAATTATTTGGGGGTTTTGAACCGAAATTTTATGAGGCTTACCACGCGACTTTTCCCTTAGATCCCGGTTTTGAAGAAAGAACATCTTTATATCAATTATATCCCTTGCTTGTTCACCTCAATTTGTTTGGAAAAAGCTATCTCAATCTTATACTAAAGATTTTAAACAAATTTTTGGACTAACAACTTGGTTTCCAATATCTTATTTTCGCAAAAATGATTTACAAGATTAAACTTAAAAATTCTGACGAGCACGTTCTGATAGATGATTTGGTCTATGAAGAAGTACAAAAAAATAGCTATTTACAAAAACTTGATTTTTTAAACAACCTGCGCAAACATGCATCTTCAGGCTCGGCAGTTTTTCAAAAATGGTGGGAAAAAGAGAAAAAAACTAATAAGCAGGTAGTAGAGACGATTTATCTTCATAAATGGGTGGCCGAAAAATTTGTGTCCAAGCCTACAGGGTTGCAAAAGGGGTTATATGTCGTACACCTCAACGGAGATAGGTTAGACTGTAGGGTTAAAAATTTAGCTTGGTGTAGCAGAGCAGAGCTAAACCGCATTTCACACTTCAAAAGCGAAACAGGATACAAAGGTGTGCGAAAAGAAAAAAATCGGTATAGAGCCACTATCTATTTCAACAAGCAATCCATTCATATTGGTATGTTTGCCACCGCCGAAGAGGCTGCCGATGCTTACAATCGTAAAGCAGATGAATTATTTGGAGGCGAAAAGTTCAAAAGGAAAAATAAAATTCGCAAATTTACAAGTTAATTCACTTTTCCATTTCAACAAATTGTTTTGTTTCAATATGAAAAATATTGGAATTGCCTCGGTCTTTCTAATCCCTTTATGGATTCCTTTGCAAGGTTGGGCGCAATTTGTACCCCCTCGTATTTTAAAACATGATGTTGTTCCACAAACGCGCAAAGTAGATATTCTCAACAGCCGATACAGAGAAACCAATCTCTCTATATCTCCTGACGGGAAATACCTGTTTTTTATGTCAGGCAGAGGCG
>DMHB01000325.1 GCA_003449595.1 Microscillaceae bacterium
CGGGGAGGGTCAAATCGACCGGTGGGGCTGCCTTGGCGGTAGTCTGCGACTCGATGGCCTCTTGCGCACTTTGAAAGCGTTCTTGGGCTTTGTTTTTGAGTTCGTTCAATACAGCGCCCACTTGCCTTTTTTCTTCATTGGGCACGGTTTTGAGGTCGTCGAACAAAGCAGGTATCAAGCCTTTTTTGCTAAGATATTTCAGCCTGAACTGCTCCAAAGCTTCTTTGGAAGTAAGCGCTATTTGGTCAATTTCTTGAGATAACGCGCTAATTTTTTCGAGCAATGCCATACAATACGGTTCAATTTTTTGGCAAATTAAG
Organism: Microscillaceae bacterium; assembly: GCA_003449595.1. Lineage (GTDB taxonomy): Bacteria > Bacteroidota > Bacteroidia > Cytophagales > Microscillaceae > UBA8158. The sequence continues at coordinate 321 of DMHB01000325.1, forward strand.
CCTAATCCTGCTTTTTGGCAAATGGTTGTGTAAATTCAGCTTGTTTTTGGCAAACCATCGACCAATACACGGGCTGCTTCAAAGGGGTCGGCGCTGGCGCAAATGGCCGAAACCACCGCAAAACCATTGGCACCTAAGTTGGCTAATTGTGCCAAGTTAGTTGCTTTGATACCACCGATGACCACCAAAGGTTTGTCGGTTTGTTGGCGTGCCCAGTGTAGTCCATCTTCCCCCCAAGGCTGCCCGGTGTCGGTTTTGGTGGGTGTCGGATAAATAGGACTCAAGGCGATGTAGTCCACCTCTGTCAAGGAAGCTGCACGAAGTTGCTCCATAGTTTCGACCGACAAACCAATCAATGCCTCTTTACCCAATTTTTCGCGTACCAGCTCGTAGGGCATATCGCCTTGCCCCACGTGAACCCCCACCCCAAGCGCTTGGGCTACCTCTACCCTATCGTTAATAACCAACGGTACTTCGTAGCGTGCCAACAAGGTTTTGAGTTGGGTGGCGGTTTCGCGAAAGCGAACGCTATCGGCATATTTATCGCGGTATTGCACCAACTTCACCCCTGCTTCGGCGGCCATAGCGACCACCTCCAGCAAAGTATGGTGCTGGCAAAGGGTTTCATCGGTAACCAAATAAATGAACTTATCGGGCAAGCGTTTTTTCACTTGTTTTCAATAATTTTTGAATGATTGTTTCATCCAATCCATACAAACCATCTAAAAAATGCAGTTGTAAAGTGCCCGGGCCTTGCGCTTTGGCAGCTGCCCATTCGCCTACGATGCCCATAATGGCCATAGCGTTGGCGGTGGCTTCTAAATAATTGGGATTTACAGCCGCAAAAGCACCAATCAGGGCTGTGGCTGTGCAACCCATCCCGGTTACTTTGGTCATCAAGGGGTGGCCATTGTCGATGGCGATGATGCCTTGGGTAGAAACCACATAGTCGGTTTCGCCACTGATACAGACCACACAATCAAAATTTTTGGCCAACAATTCGGCAGCTAATAAGGCGGCATCAGCGCTTTCTGTGCTGTCCACGCCTTTGGCTTGTTGCGTGGCTACATCGGCCAAGGCTTTGATTTCGGAAGCATTGCCCCGGATGATGTTGGGAGGCGCTGTTTGCATCAATTGTTGGGCTGTTTGTTTGCGATAGGTTGTCGCCCCTACTCCTACCGGGTCGAGTACGATGGGTTTTTGCAAGCGGCGGGCTTCTTGAGCAGCCACTTGCATTGCGCTTACCCAATACGGGCTAAGCGTGCCAATGTTGAGCACCAAGGCTTGGGTGATGGCCACCATTTCGGCCATTTCGGCTTCGGCGTGTGCCATAATGGGCGAAGCCCCAATGGCCAACAGGGCATTGGCGGTGTTGTTCATCACAACATAATTGGTAATGCTATGTACTAACGGGTTGGTAGCACGCACTTTGGCCAAATCTTGGGCAATGGATTGAGCAGTAATCATAAACTATGGTTTTGAAGGGTTATCAAAAAAAATACCCACCCTGTTGGGAAAACACCTTTGGCACAATTCCTTGCGGCGGCATTACCCGCATCAAGTTCGTTGGGTATATTCTCAGCCCGTTGTATTAAAGGCACCCCAATTGTGGATATAGTGAGGCAAAGATACGGTTTTGCTTGCAAAATGACGTGTAGCCAGTTGTACGATTCTACAAAAAACCATAACTTAATGTCTGAAATAAATTTCAACAACTTACTCCACGCGGCTATGTCAGCAAATCCAACACCCATCCGATGGGGAATTATCGGAACCGGCAAAATTGCCCAAAGCTTTGCCGAATGTTTTCAGTGGGTGCCGCAAGCCCAACTTTGTGCGGTGGCCTCTCGCCAAGAAGCCCAAGCCCAAGCTTTTGCAGCCAAGTATCACATCCCAGCCGCCTTTGACAATTACCAAGCCTTGGCGCAAAGCGATGACATAGATGCTGTGTATATCGCCGCCGAGCATACCCAACACTACCCCGCTACGCTGCTCTGTTTGGCCAACAAAAAAGCTGTTTTGTGTGAAAAACCCTTGGCTATCAATGCTTTGCAAGTGGAAAAAATGATTGCGTTAGCGCAAAACCAACAGGTTTATTTGATGGAAGCCCTTTGGACAAGGTTTCTGCCTAATTTTCAAAAACTTCAACAACTCATTGCCGACGATGCCATCGGAAAAATTCGACACATCCAAGCCGATTTCGGATTTCAGGCGCTTGCCGATCCGCAAAGCAGGCTTTTCAACCCTGCATTAGGTGGTGGTGCGCTGCTCGACGTAGGCATTTATCCCTTATTTTTGAGTTTACAATTGTTAGGAAAACCCCTGCGCATTTCGGCGCAAGCCTTGCTCACCGACCAAGGCGTAGATGCCCAAACAGCCATTACCTTGGAATATGCAGCACAATTGGCTACGCTGACGGCCTCCATTGTGTGCAACCAAAGCATAGAAGCCAATATTTATGGTGAGAAAGGCAAAATCAAGCTTCATTTCCCTTTTCACACGCCGCTTGCCAAAATAGAACTTTTCAAAAACTGGAAAACCTCGCAGGTCATCGAAGTCGAAACGGTGGGCAATGGCTATAACTATGAACTCCAAGCAGCTACCGATGATTTGCTGGCCGGCAAAGTGCAAAACGATTTGTTTTCTTGGCAAGATAGCCTGCAACTGATGCAAGTGATGGATGCCGTGCGACAACAAATTGACCTTCAATATCCGCCAAGTGTCGAAAATATGTAGATACCCAAAACAAGACAATATGCAAACTAAACTTCCTGCAAAGGGGCAATCTCCTGCCCTACTGCTGCAAACACTCGAAAGTTTCAAAGCCCAAGACCTGCCCTGGCAATCAGGACGGGTTTTTGGCTATGTGTATGATGCCGGCGCTGAATCGCAACAGCTATTGCGCCAAGCGTATAGTAATTTCTTGAGCGAAAACGCATTGGATCCGACGGTTTTTCCAAGTTTACTCAAGTTAGAAAATGACGTAGTGGGCATTGCTGCTAACCTGCTCCACGGCGATACGGCTGTGGGAAATTTTACCACCGGAGGCACCGAAAGCATAATGCTGGCGCTGAAAACAGCCCGTGATTTTGCCCGCGAAAAACACCCACAAATCACGCAGCCCGAAGTGGTTTTGCCCCATACTGCCCACGCCGCTTTCCACAAGGCTTGCCATTTTTTGGGGTTAAAACCTGTCGTCATTCCGGTCGATTTAACCACTTTCAGGGCCATTCCTGAGCAATTTGTGGAAGCTACTACAGAAAACACCATTTTGTGGGTGGCTTCTGCTCCTTCTTATGCCCACGGAGTGATTGACCCGATCGAGGCCATCGCTCAGCTGGCGTTGCAGACCAAGGTACTTTTCCACGTCGATGCTTGTGTGGGTGGTTTTTACTTGCCTTTTGCGCAGCAATTGGGTTATCCGATTCCGGCATTCGATTTTTCTGTAAAGGGCGTTACTTCAATGTCTGCCGATTTCCACAAGTTTGGCTATGCGGCCAAAGGAGCGTCCGTAGTGTTGCACCACCACGCCGATATGCGCAAATACCAACTTTTTGTCAATTCGAGCTGGGCGGGTTATACGATGATCAACACGACGGTGCTTTCTACCAAATCGGGTGGTTCTCTGGCAGCTTGTTGGGCTATTTTGCATTATTTGGGCACGGAGGGCTACCAACAACACGTAGCGGCCACGATGCAGGCCACCCAACAAATCAGGCAGCATTTGGCCAACCATCCGCACCTTTTTGTGCTGGGCAATCCCGATATGAACCTATTGGCCATTGCGTCACGGAGTTTTAGTGTATTTCGTTTGGCAGATGCGATGCGGCGGCGAGGTTGGTATGTGCAGCCGCAGTTGGCTTCGGCCAGTTCGGTCGATAATATTCACCTTTCGGTTAATCCGTCGAATGTGCCCCATATTGCCGAATTTTTACAAGATTTGGATGCAGCTGTAGCCGAGATAGTGGCCGAAGCCAAACCTGCCGTCGATTTAGCGCCTATTTTGGCTATCCTGCAAAGCGGTACGCCGGATGCCTTGGCGCAGATTTCAGCCCTGTTGGGCATTTCGGGGCAAGATTTACCAGAAGATTTGGAGGCCATCAACACCTTGCTGAGTCAGTTGCCTCCGGCGGTGCGCGAATTTTTCTTGAAAGATTTTGCCAACCAATTGTATGTAGATTGATCTACACCCAGCCCATTAGCCGGTAGGTGACCATTCCTACCCATTCTTTTAGGAGGATGTTCCACCGGTGCAGGGCTTTGTCGGAAGGAAGCAGCGTAACGAGTTGCAAGCGTTTTTCGTAATCGTTCATCACCATATCGGTGCTGAAAGGCACAGGCCGCAGCCCTACTTTGCGAAAGCAAGCCAATGCACGCGGCAAGTGAAAGGCCGAGGTAATCAGCAGGAGTTCGTGTTTGTGTAGTCCTTTTTCTAACAAAACTTGGTGCGTGTTGACGGCGTTTTCGCGGGTGTTGAGCGACCGCTCTTCTATCCAAATGTCTGCTTGGGGCACACCGGCAGCCAGCAGCAGTTCACCCAATTGGCTGGCTTCGTGGCTTTTGAGTTTGCCCATCAAATCGACATCGCCGCCTGTAATCAATATTTTTTTGATTTTTCCGGCTTTGTAAAGCAACAGCGCTTGCGTAAGCCGGTCGGCACCCTTGTTGAAAAAAACTCTGTCGTGAGGCGCATTGACCTGCGCCACCCCAGTCAATACCACTCCTACTTCGTAAGTATCCATGGATGCGATGGGCTGTGGCGGATGTTCCCAAGTGCCCAATAAATTATTGACAAACCAAGGCATCGTGAACAGCAAAAAAAGCGTTACGAAGCCCATTCCGAACCGATTTTTCCATTTGGGAGAGGTGCTAAGCAAGTAGCCCAATGCACAAAAAAATAACCAACTAATGGGCGTAATGAAATAATACAAAAGCTTGGAAAAGAAGAAAAACATACGCAAATTGTTCTAAGAATGAGGTGTTGTATGACAAAACTACCATACTTTGTTCATCTCTACATCAAATTAGTACCCATATGGCACAATTTATTATCACCGTCTTTTTGTTAGCCGTAGCCACCATTGGCTTGGTTTATTTACTCAAATTGCACCAAAACCCTGTGCTATTTCTTAAAATAGATTGGTGGCTGCAAATCATCCTACTGGGCGCTACCCTGATTTGCATCGAGATTGGCTACTTGGCGCAGTTTCCTCTTTTCAACATATTTGCCGGGTTATTGCTTTTGGGGTTAGGATTTGAACAATGGTTGATCAGCAACCTCATTTGCTTGCGGTTTGCGGTAATCAATCCCAAACTAAAAACTTGGCGGCAAATTTATGGAGTCGTGGGCTTGTTTATGAGTGTTTTTTCTATCTATGTTTTCGTTGAATCGTCTAACCAACCCTATTTAGAAAAGAACCTATACATTTTTGTTTTTGCTTTGCTGTTGATTAGCTTTTTCTATGCCTTGGTTACTCGACAAGATTTGGTACAAAGAAAAGCGCAGGCTGCCAAAATATAATGCATAAACCCGCTGATTGGCTCTCTTCTGAACTCATTGAAGCTGTAATTAACTGCCAAGCAGTGCGCGTGCGTGCCTTATTGGAAGAAGGCGCTAATCCCAACATACAATTGGCATCAGCCGATCCTACATTGGCTACTAACATTTTACAGCCCCGTACCCCTTTGCAAATGGTGGTATTTCGGATATCTGACGCATTGCTCAAACCTGAAGAAGCACTTGCTTTAGAAACCATCACGAAACTTTTATTAGCCTCGGGTGCCGACCCCGAACCTGCCCGACAATTGGCCTTACAACGCTATGGCGCATACCAAGCCGAAGCAATTGACCCGAAAAACCCTTTGGATAACATCAGAAAGTTGATGGAAGAAGGGCGTTTATCTTAAATTCATTTGAAACCAACAAGTGCTTTAAAAAGTATGGATTGGTCTTACTATGGGCGTTTTTGCATAGTACCCTAAGTAGATGATATAGGATAGAGATGCGGGAAATTGGGTGTTCATCGATGAAATTTACTATCTTGTTTGCCAAAAAAAATCAACCTGCGATGAACATTCCGCC
>DMHB01000303.1 GCA_003449595.1 Microscillaceae bacterium
TCTGAATACCCATACCCGGTTTGCTATGATTTCCCGGCAGGGCATTCAGACGAAAACTTAGCGCTTATTTTTGGCAGAGAGGTTTCCTTACGCGTAGAAAATAATCAGATAGCACTACTATCTCATTGATTGATAAAGCTTTTCAGGTGTTTTTTTCAACACTTTTTGCCTGAAATCCTGCCTCAGTTATCCATTTTTCTACATCTTGAGGCGTTACTTCGCCTACAACTTTGAGTAACTTTTGCTCAGAAGCTAAATCTACTGACCATTCTTCGATAGAAGGTTGTTGGTTTAGAAAAGGACTTACAGATTTCAAGCAGTTGCCACAATGTATATTGGTTTCAAATAAATGGGTTTCGGGAGTATTCATAGTATTTCAAAATCGATGGGTGATAAAAAATTAAGCAGTAAAATAGCGGCGCATTTGCCACAACCAAATCCAACTAATGGCTATCAACACCGGTATTGTGTAAACAAAAATTGTAAATAAAGCGTGCCCCTGAATCAGATAAGCCACCAACCCTGCACTAAGGGGAAGGCGTACCAGTTCGGCGAAGAAAGCCCAGCGTTTCGACTCGAACAAGCCTCCGCAAAGCCAGACAAACCCAATGACCAAGCCGCAACTGATAATTTTGGTAGCAATATCCAGATCGTTTATCTGAAACATAAAAAAAGCCGTTCCTATGGTAGCCAATACATATTGAAACAAAGCATACCAATTGATACCGGGCACAACTGGCGTGTCAAATTTATGATATCCTTCTCGGGATACCTGTGGCGCAGGTATATACGCTTGTAACTTGGCGCTCCAGCCGGGTTTTCCGAACAGCACCATCCAATAATCTTTTAGGGTTCGTGCTTCTTTGAGCTGCTCGCCGATGGTTTGGAAGTGTGAAAAATTGGCCCAAATAGGATTCCAGCTATTGATAGGGGTGGTGATGCCATACACGGGGCGCTCTTCTTCGGCTTGAAAAGTACCAAACATCCTGTCCCAAATAATAAACACGCCGGCGTGGTTTTTATCGATGTATTTAGGATTGCGCCCGTGGTGTACGCGGTGGTGCGAAGGCGTATTCATAAACCATTCTAAAAAGCCCATTTTATCGATAACTTCTGTGTGAATCCAGAACTGATAGATGAGGTTCAAGCCTGAAACATAGACAATGTCTTCGGGACGAAACCCTACCAAGGCCAATGGCAAGTAGAAAGGGGCTGTCCAAATGGCTTGAAACCAGCTTTGCCGCAAGGCAACGGCCAAGTTGTAGTCTTCGCTTTGGTGGTGCACCACGTGGCCACTCCAAAACAGGTTGATTTCGTGGCTCATCCGATGTGCCCAATAGTAGCAAAAGTCCCAGGCAATAAATAAAATGATAAAATTGACCCAACTAAACTGTGTATTATCTATCCATTGAAAACTCAGGTTGTGATAAATAATTTCGTACAGCCCTATGCCAAGCAAGCGCATCAGAATGGCTACGATTTGTTGGCTGGAGCCGATGTTGATATCGGTGATGGCATCGTGTAGGCGGTATAATTTGGCTTTTTGAAATTGATTAATGAGCAATTCGATGCCAATCAATAAAAAAAACAAAGGGATTGCGAGGGTAGTGGGGTTGAGCATATCACAAAATATTTGGGGAACGACAGAAAATACCTATCAAAAATACAAAAAACTTCTGTATCCTATGAATTAACTGCTGCTTTACGCTTTGCGATAATTTTTTGCAAGAGCATAATGGCCCAAAAGCCACATACCAAACAATGAAAAAACCATTTCCAAGCTACAGAAGATAGCCCGTTTCTACTTGCCAATCGGTAAATATAAATGGCTTCGCCGAGGTGTGCCAAGAGCGCAAGGTAAAAAACGACTTTTACTACTTCGTGAAAAGTGGATGAACCCAAGGTGTCGGAAAAAGCTAAAAAGCCGGTAGTGCCCAGCCCTACGATGACAAAAAGCCACCACCACCAAGGCGAGTTTTGATATAGGGAGGAATCCGGTTGAGTTTGCATAGGAAAATGAAATTAGGCAGCAAAAATAAGAAACAGCAAAGGGAATATAACACCTAAAGCGGTAAGCTTCCAACCTCGGTTTCGGAAACTATACTTGCCCGAGGTGATAAAAGTGCCGGTCAGGGCGATGGTCAGCATAGCCAAGCCAAAAATATCGGAATACCAAATCCAGTAATTGCTGGTGGTAACGTGCAAGAAAGACATTTGTCCTATAACCGGACGTTTGCGATAGGTTTCGCGCAGCCCTTTGCCGGTTTGGGTATCGATTTCGATCATATCGTTGTGGTAGGTGATGCGCAATTTTTTGCCATTCATCCTGAACCCGCGGTAGTCTTTTTCTAAGCCAAAACGCGCAGATATTTTTTTGGCTAAGGCTTCATCAATGGCTGCATTGGCCTCGAAGGCATACTGAAATTCTTCAGCTTGATAAGTATAGCGGATAGGCTGCCACACTTCGCGGTGGTTGAGCGCGATGCCCGAAATAGAAAAAGAAATGATAAGACCTAAGTAAAAATAAGCTAAATCGCGGTGTGTATTGCGTGCGGTAAGAGCCATAGTGAAATAAGAAAGTGTTGGTTCGTTGATGCAAACTTAACAAAGACTTTACAATTACAAAAAATGCACGCTCGGTTATTGATTGCAACTTTTGGTGCGGCGGAGCACTTGTTTGTCTTCATTGATCAAAGCATCAAACCCTATTTTCCAAGTATCAGTTTCTTGGTCTTGGTAAGTTACTACATAAGCTTGGTTCACGATTTCACCGGTAAATGACCAATATTCTTGTTCATTTTCGTAGGTGTTATTACCTGCCGGGTTGTAAATAGAAAGTGTTAAATAACCCGATACCTTGTTGTTGGGATGTATATAAATTGTCATATACAAGTTTTCGCGCTTACTGGAATATTCATAGCATTTGGTAAAAAGAATAGTAGGGGATTCTTGGGCAGCCAAAGGGGCAAAACTCGCAAATCCACCCATTAGTCCTATCCAAAGCAACATTATTTTTTTCATAGGTTTATTTTTTTTGAGGAAACCAAAGTTTGATTTTATAGGGGAAAAAAGCAGGCGTTTCTGCAATGTAGTTGGCATATTGAGGTTTGTTGGTTACTAAGCTTTTTTCTAAAAGTACCACCCCCGAAACTTCCATCAGTAAAAAAGTCATCAACAAGGGGCTGAAAAAATACCAGCCTCCGCCAGCTTGCCAGGCCAACGCATACAAAGCCCACCATTGCACGGCATCGCCAAAATAGTTAGGATGTCGGGTCAATCGCCAAAAACCAGTATTGAGCACTTTGCCTCGGTTGGCCGGATTGGCTTTGAACTGAGTCAATTGCCAGTCGCCCCAAGTTTCAAAAACAAAACCTACCAACCAAACTACCACAATGACGGCATCGCCCCAGTGTAGAGGCGTGGGGGGAGCCATCAGCAACAAATACCCAACCGGAGCGGCTACCACCCAAGTAAGCCATCCTTGGAGTATAAATACACGGAAGTAGGAAATCCACCAAAAATGTTTGCCACCTTCTGCACGGAACACTTGGTAGCGGTAATCTTCGCCTTTTCCCCAGTTTCGTTTCCAAAGGTAAAAACTAAGCCTTGCCCCCCAAATGCCTACCAACACAACACACAAAAAAGCACGCGCTTGCATAGGTTGTTGGGAAAGCATAGTATAAAAAGCTGCCAGCAAGATAAACCCTGTACCCCAAAAAATATCAATGATACTGGCATCTTTCAGGGCAAGGCTTACCAGCCAAAGTAGGGTTAAAATGGCCAATAAATAGGCGAAACCGCTCAAGTAGAGTGCAGCATTTTGAAAATACATCCAAGTGCTACCGCCTATCACAAAAAACAATAAGATAAGTAGTTTGAATAGTCTTTGCATAAAGCGAAGGTAAGTAGATTTTAAAAGCTAAGCATCAGTTCATCGTAGAAACTTATCCGGTTTTGTTTTTCCGGATATATGTATTACTCAATAGCTGTATCATATCGCTTTTTTGGGTGAAAGGTTTACTTTTTATGTATTAAAAAAATCATAATTATTGTTGAAATAATTTTAGTTCAAAGATTAAATCCGTTGGTTACATACATTTAGAACCAACAGATATACCATAAGCAATAAATCACGTTTTTATTTGTGGAAGTATTACCTAATCTACAAATCAATAGCAAACAACCATTCAAAATGGTACTTATGTTATGAAGTTTGCAACACAAAAAAAGTCTTATTTCGTCAATTTCATAGCTTTTTTGGCTATTGTGAGTTTTGCGCATCCTGTTTTCTCTTTTGATGTAAACGATTACGAGTCTTCGGAAAGCCAACAAGCCCACTACAAACAGTTCGAGTTACAGAAATTTTATTATTTCAAAGGAGCTGTAAACGAAAATGAGGAAAAAACGCAAGAGGAAAGAGATATTGAATCTCAGCATAAGGCATTTGCTCCTTACGCACATCCAACCCTTTTTATTGCACGTTATGCCTTACTTTTTGAGCAAGTAGGTACTCAGTCCACTTGCCGCTGCGGCGTTTGCCTCTCTGGCTTCACGCTGCGTATTTATACCCACTCTTTGCGTATTTAGCCTTATTAGTTGACCATTGTCGATTCGTGCAGAGGGCATTGCGTATTTTTGTCAATACAATGCCAATCAGCAGTTCGGCTATACTTTTGTGCATACTGCGGTGATGTATGCCCAAGAGTTAGCAAAAAGATATTGGTCAATTTCCGCTCTCTTTTATTAAAATCTTAATTTATTTTACAATAATGTGGCATAGTACATTATTCTGGATAGCCTTGCAAATAGGCTTACAACTCTTGGTAATTCTTTTACCCACTCGGCTTAAAACGGCCTATGTGTTGGCGTTGGTCTTATTCAATACGATTTGGAGCAGCCAGCTTGCGTTCCTTGCCTTGTTGCAAGAAAGCATTGCTTGGCCATTGCTTCGTGTGCCTGTCATCGGCGATTTAACCCTTGCAGTCGACACACTATCAGGTTTTTTTATACTGATTATCAATTTTACGACCACCTTGGCAGCCGTTTATGGCATCGGTTATATGGCCGATCAACGCATTCGGGTCAATATGAATTTATATGCCTTAAGTTTCCAAAGTATGCACCTGGGGATGCTATTAGTGTGTATGTTACACCATTTCTTTGGTTTTTTAATGGCTTGGGAGTTGATGTCTTTGGCTTCGTTTTTCTTGGTATTGTACGATTATGAAAAACCCGGCATCTTGTCGATAGCGATGAAATACCTCATTCAAATGCACTTGGGCGTATTGGCCATCCTTGTCGGGTTTCTTTGGCTGTATAAGCAAACCGGCCTATTTGAGTTTGTTGCGTTCCAGACTTATTTTGCTAAAAACCCCAATCTGCCTTTGTTCTTTTTGTTTTTTGTGGGTTTTGGCATCAAAGCCGGCTTTTTCCCGTTGCATACTTGGTTGCCCGAAGCACACCCAGTAGCACCGGCACAAGTTTCGGCGGTGATGTCAGGGGTGATGATCAAATTAGGATTGTATGGTATTTTGCGTGTAGCCACTTATTTGCAGCAAGATGCCTTGTATATCGGCATCATTGTCATTGTTATAGGAATGCTAACAGCGCTTTATGGTATCCTAAATGCTTTGATGCAGCACGACCTCAAAAAATTATTAGCCTTTAGCAGTATCGAAAACATCGGCATTGTAGGCATTGGGATTGGGATGGGACTGATTGGTATGGGTTTGAAAGATAGCACTATGGCTTCTTTAGGATTTATAGGTGCTTTGATGCACATCCTCAATCATTCGATGTTTAAACCCTTGCTTTTTATGGGCGCAGGCAGCGTTTACAAAGCAAGTCATACCCGAAACATCGAGCTTTTGGGTGGCTTGATTCATCGAATGCCTATCTCTGCCACTTTGTTTTTGGTAGGCTCTATTGCTATTTGCGGGTTGCCTCCCCTGAATGGATTTGTATCTGAATTCCTGCTTTTCCAAGGAATTTTCGAGAGATTAAATGCTACCAATGTCTCTTCAGAGGTGCTTTTGTTAATCACCCTTATTGCACTGACTTTGGTAGGAGGGTTGTCGATTTTTACCTTTACCAAAGCCTTTGGGTTGACTTTCTTGGGGGTGCCTCGCAGCGCGCAGGCTACCCAACTGACTCCAGTTTCGGCTTGGATGCTTGCCCCGCAAGTGGGCTTGGTCATCGGCCTTGTATCCATTATTTTGCTTCCCGACGTGTATTTCACATTTTTCTTAGAAATCGTAGGCAATTTGTTTGTTCAAGAAGGCTATGCCGCCAAGGGGAAGGTGTTTTTTGCACTCGAAGGCGATACCTACATCAGTTTGGTTTTTTTGTGCATTATTGTCGTATTGTTTGCGCTGCGCAGCTGGGTGGTTCGTCGTTTTGGACAGCGGTTTGGTTCTACGTGGGGCTGTGGTTATGTAGCGGGCAATACTCGGATGCAATACACCTCCAATAGTTATGCACACTATTTCCGCCGTTTGGGCAAAGGGGCGGTGAGCTATCGCGAAACCTATCAACCCATGACTTCTTTAGAGATTTTCCCCAAAGAACGTAGTTTGGAAGTAGAACCCACCGATACAGTAGAAACCAATCTTATACAGCCAAGCACCAAAAAGCTGAGCTGGTTGCTACAACAGTTTGCCATCATTCAGACGGGTCGAACGCAGTCGTATATTATGTATGCGTTTTTATTCATCCTGATTTTGTTTTTGCTCACTTTCTTTCAATTCATTTAAAGCCAACGATATGCAAATTCTCACTTTGGTATTAATTCTCTTGGCTTCCTTGTTTTTCATCGGAGTCATTAACCAAACCAAAAGCTTTGTAAGTGGAAGAAAAAGCCCCAACCCATGGCAACCTCTGAAAGATTGGTGGCGATTGGCGCGTAAGAGTAGTATTTATAGCCGCGACACCAGCTTTATTTTTCAAATAGCACCCACCATTAGCTTTGCCTCTATTTTATGTGCCATTTTGGTGATTCCCTTCGACAACCACAAAGGGTTGCTATCTTTTGAAGGCGACTTTGTGTTCTTTGCCTACATCTTGGCCACCGGCAAATTCTTTCTGATTTTAGGCGCGTTAGACACCGGTAGCAGTTTTGAAGGAATGGGCGCTAACCGTGAAGCCTTGTACTCGTTGCTTGTTGAGCCTGCCTTGTTCATCCTGCTGGGATCGTTGGCAATGGTTACAGATCACTCGTCTTTTTATGATATTTTCACGGCAATGCACTTCAATACCTCGGTTTCCTTTTTAATTGGAGGACTTTCGGCCTATGTGTTGGTGCAAGTAGCGATGATTGAAAACAGCCGTTTGCCCATTGATGACCCTAAAACACACTTAGAGCTTACGATGGTGCACGAGGTGATGGTGCTTGACCACAGCGGGTTCGATTTGGCCATGTTGCAATATGCCAACGCCCTCAAATTCTCGATGTATGGAATGCTGATTTTTAATTTCTTGCACAACATTGAGTTGTGGTTGCCCTTCAAAATTTTGATGTACTTCGGTGTGCAATACGTTTTTGCAGTGCTCATAGGTCTGTTAGAATCATTTCGGGCGCGGGCTGCAATGCAACGCAATCCTGAAGTCATTTTTGTGCTGACAGCTATGTCGATTTTGATTTTCTTTGGTGCGCTGATTTTAATGAACAAATTCTCGATCTAACCCATGGTGAACCTACTCATTATTGCTTTTGCGATGACTTTGACCTATAGCGCCATTGCCAATCGCTTTTCATCTCTAATCCGAATTTTGGCTATCCAAGGGTTACTCATCTTTGGGGTGGCTTTGCTGGAGTTGCACCAAATCAATTTGATTAACCTGATTTTCATTTTGTTAGAAACCTTGGTCTTCAAATCCATTTTGGTGCCTGCTATTTTGTATGCTGTCATTACACGCAACAAGGTGAGCCGCGACTGTGAAATCAATAAAAGTTTTTTTAATTCTATTTTCTCAGTCATTGCCATTTTTGCTTTCAGTTTTGTACTGGCGTATCAACTTCACGATGAGCACCTCAAAATAATATACTTTACAGCTTCTGTCTCGGCTATCATGATCGGGATTTTCTTGATGATTTTCCGCAAGACCATCATCACGCATACCATTGGCTACATCATCTTAGAAAACGGTATTTTCTTGTTTTCCTTAGCCCTTGGCAGCGATATGCCCATGATAGTCAATATGGGAATTTTATTAGACTTATTCTCTACGGTATTGATTCTGGGCATTTTTGTCAACCGAATCAGTGATGTGTTCAACAATATCGAAGTAGATGTACTGACCACCTTAAAAGACTAACTCTTACCTCCTTTCTCTGCGCCTTATGGATTTTTTAGAATTATATTTTATTGGTTCAGTACTCATTGCCTTGTTGATGTATTTGGTGAAAGGCCGCAAGCTCGATTACCTGCTTTTCATCCCTTTTTTAGGGCTTCAAATCTACTTTACCTATCGTTCTTGGTTTAGCATGAACCAAGTACTCGATGAGTACTTCAGCGTCGATGCATTGAGTATGATTTTCCTGATTTTAAATACAGTGGTGGCTGTGCCAACAGTTATTCATGCTTTCCTGAGCGCCGAGCGAAAGCACGATAGCCGTCGGGCGGTTTCCATTCACAATGCCGCCTTGGTGTTGTTCATTGTGGCTATGACGGGCGTTTTGATTTCATCGCACGTCGGGCTGCTATGGGCTTTCGCCGAGGCAACCACGCTGACTTCGGCAGCGCTTATATACCACGACCGCAATTTAGTAGCTTTAGAAGCCACTTGGAAGTACGTTTTCGTCGCTTCCATCGGCATTGCTTTTGCTTTTCTGGGAATTTTATTTCTCGGCATCGCAACTCAGGATGCGCAAAGCCCCGACCTCTCGTTGGTGGCTTTGGCCAAATCTGTCAACGCTATGGAAAGTACTTGGCTCAAAATGAGCTTTTTGTTTATTGTGGCCGGTTTTAGTGTAAAAATCGGCACTGTTCCCCTGTTTACCGTCGAAATAGATGCCAAAGATGCTGCCCCCTCCGCCATCGGCGCGCTCTTTTCGGGAGGATTGCTGAATGTAGGATTTGTAGCCATTTTTCGTTTTTACGAAGTTTTCTCGCACACCGAAATCCACGCCTGGATGAACAAAGTGCTAATGATAACCGGGCTTACTTCAGTGTTTTTCGCAGCCGTTTACTTGTTGTCAGTCAAAAACTTCAAGCGGATGTTTGCCTATTC
Source organism: Microscillaceae bacterium (assembly GCA_003449595.1). Classification (GTDB taxonomy): domain Bacteria; phylum Bacteroidota; class Bacteroidia; order Cytophagales; family Microscillaceae; genus UBA8158. The sequence goes on from DMHB01000303.1 coordinate 9,229, forward strand.
CAGTCTCGAACACGCCGGTTTGGTGCTGATAGCCGTGTCGGCGGGTGGGGTAGGCTATTTTGCGGCTATTTTTCACCTCATCGCCCATTCACTTATCAAAGCCAGCTTGTTTTTTCAGATTGGGCAGGTGCAGCAAACCTTCCGGCATAAAAACGTAGAGCGCACCGGCAATTACTTACGCATCAATCCTTGGGGCGGGGCGGCTCTCCTTGTTGGGTTTGTAGGTATTTTAGCTTTGCCGCCTTCAGGGCTATTCATCAGCGAAGTCCTCACCTTCAAAGCATTGATCACCGGCGACCACTGGCTGGTAATGGGACTGCTGGCTTTTTTGCTCACTTTTATCCTTTACGGAATGGGCAGCAGCCTGCTGCAAGTATTGTTCAAGCCGCTGCCTGCCGAAGAACTGACCTCTATTGAACGCATCAGCGCTTGGGAGTCTGTTCCCGAGTGGATACTTTTATTGGGGGCGCTAACATTAGGACTTTACCCACCGCCAGCCCTCAACAATCTTATTCAAACAGCTGTGGCGCATTTGCCCAATGTCGTAAAACTTTAATTTAGTACAGAAAGATGGACACCCGAATTTCGCCCAACGCTTCATTTCATACGGATGCCGTAAAACTCACCCTGCTGCAGTCGAGTGGCGCAGTGCCTTTGGAGGCTATTCCGGTGCTGGATTATGCCGATTTTTACGACCTGCTCGTCGAGCGCTTAGCCAATCCCGAATGCCATTGCCTTACTTATTATGGGTTTCCTTGGCGGAATGAAATCCGCTGTTTGGCTTGCATCGCCGACGACACCCACCACACCGTCGAAGTGTATGCCTATGCCCTGCCCAAATCTGACAACCTGCGCTTAGAAGCCATCTCGGAAAAAATACCGGCCATGCACATTTTCGAACGCGAGCTGGCCGAAAACTTTGGCATCGATTTCTTTGGCCATCCTTGGCTCAAGCCGGTTCGCTTGGCCTGGAACCGAAGCGACCTCAGCCAAACCTTGCGCAACTATCCGTTTTATGCCATCGATAGTGAATCGCTCCACGAAGTAGGCGTAGGGCCTATCCACGCGGGGGTCATCGAACCCGGGCATTTTCGGTTTATCTGCAACGGCGAAGAAATCTTACACCTCGAAATCCAATTAGGCTATCAACATCGGGGCGTAGAACACCTATTTGTACAACACAAAAAACTGACTCAGCGCACCGTATTGGCCGAATCGATAGCCGGCGACACGGCAGTAGGCCACACGTGGGCTTTTGCGCAAGTGATGGAAGCCTTGATGCACCTCCAACCCGACGAAACAACTGAACTAAACCGCACCTTGGCCTTAGAGTTAGAGCGGATGGCCATCCACACCGGCGATATGAGCGCCTTGTTTGTCGATGTAGCCTACCAACTTGGTTCGGCGGTGCTGGGGGTTTTACGCACACCGCTTATCAACTTTTTTCAACAGTGGTGCGGCAACCGTTTCGCCAAAGGATTGGTGCGCGTGGGCTACTCGCCTTATCCTTTGCAGCCTGCCTTAGCCGAACAATTGGACAAAATGCTGATAGCCTACAAAGCGCGCTATTTGCAAATGATGGAACACGCGCTCAGCCTGCCTTCGGTGCAAGCGCGGTTTGAAAAAAATGGTGAAGTCAGTCTTGCCCAAATGCAAACCATTGGCGCAGTGGGGATGGCCGCCCGGATGGCAGGATTGGCCAGAGATATTCGCATATCGCACCCTTTCGGGAATTTCAGGCAGTCGCCTATCGCTACGCACCTCAAAGAAGGAGGTGATGTGTGGGCAAGGGCGCACCTCCGCCACGACGAAATCTTGACTTCGATGCAGTACCTACGCGACCACCTGCCCAAACTACAGCCTGCCGTGCAAAATATACCCACAAGTTACCCTGCGCTGCCTGCCGAGCATTTTGCCCTGGCGCTTACCGAAGGTTGGCGTGGCGAAATATGCCATTGTGCGGTTACCGACCAACACGGCGAAATAGCTCACTACAAAGTCAAAGACCCGTCGATGCACAACTGGCTGGCACTGGCGCTGGCTTGCCGCAACTTGGATATTTCTGATTTTCCGGTCAACAACAAAAGCTTCAATTTATCTTATTGCGGGTTCGATCTCTAAAATCTCAATGCACCTCATAAACCTAACAAGATATGATAGCAGAATATAAAATTTTACGAAAACACGGTTGGCAGTTTATTCCCGATGTATTTGCAGTAACCCTGCCCGAAAGCTACCAGCAAGGGCGACCTATTATTACTGAATTGGCAGTAGCCAACGAAATCCTGCAAAAAGCAATAGAAAACTGCCCCACCGGCGCACTGAGTGGTCAAGCCGATGCCCTGCAAATTGACTTGGGCGCGTGTGTGTTTTGTGGAGAATGCCAACGCATCTGCGGAAGCGATAAAATTAAATTTACCAACGACTATCAGATAGCCACCAATGCAAGAGAAGGCTTGGTGGTTCGCCAAGGCCAACACCCACCCATTCGGCTACAGCCCGATAAAATCAGAAAAGAGATTAGAAGTTATTTTGGTGGCTCGCTCAAACTGAGGCAAATATCGGCGGCAGGCGACAACAGCGCCGAATGGGAGCTGAACGCTTGCAGCAATCCCAATTTTGATATGGGACGCTTTGGCATCGAGTTTTTGGCCTCGCCTCGGCATTGCGACGGCATCGTGATTACCGGGCCTATTTCGCAAAATATGGCCGAAGCCACCCAAATTTGCTATGATGCCGTACCGAATCCCAAAATTGTAGTTTTAGCGGGTACGGATGCCATCAGCGGCGGCATTTTTGCAGGCAGCCCCGCGCTCGACCGCAGTTTTTTAGACAAATACCCTATCGATCTCTATGTACCCGGCAACCCGCCTCATCCATTAGCCTTTATTTGCGGTATTTTGGATTTGATGCGGTCAAGAAAAAAGTAGTTTTTTCTTTGTTCAATTAGCTATTTTCAATCATCCTAATATTTTTTTGATTATGGACTTACATTCGCTCATCAGCAACATCAATCACCCGCCTATTTTGTTTTTCATTTTAGGACTTCTGGTGGTTACGGTTAAATCCGACTTAGAAATTCCGCCCCAAATTGCGAAGTTCCTTACGCTTTATTTATTGTTCGACATTGGCTTCAAAGGGGGCGTTGAGCTGTCGAAAAGCGGGTTCAACCCCACTGTGCTCAAAGTAATCATAGCCTGCGTGTTGTTTTCTTTTTTGATGCCTTTTATTTCTTACCGAATTTTACGCTTCAAGCTCGATGTGTACAATGCGGGTGCCATTGCCGCCACCTATGGTTCTATCAGTGCGGTAACTTATGCTACGGGCTTGTCTTTTTTAGACAGCGCCAAAGAGCCTTACAACGGCTTTATGACCGCCGGAATGGCTTTGATGGAGTCGCCAGCCATTATTTCGGGGCTTATTTTAATCAGGTTAGGGGCTAACTCCTCCAGTCAAGACGGCGGCGGCGGCACATCGGGTCATCAGGGTTCGATGTGGAGCATCGTGCAAGAGTCATTGTTCAACGGGTCTGTTTTTTTATTGATTGGTAGCCTGATTGTAGGATATCTGACCGGACACGAAGGCGAAGAAGAACTCAAATCATTTGTTTTTGATAACTTTAAAGGATGGCTTTCTTTGTATATGTTGGATATGGGTATTTTGGCAGCGCAACGCTTTGGCGATTTGAGAAAATCGGGCACTTTTTTAGTGGGGTATAGTTTGCTGTTTCCCATCGTTATCGCGATGCTGGCTATACCTGCCGCCCATTATGTATTGGGCTTGAACAATGGCAATACGCTGCTTTTCACTATTTTATGCGCCAGTGCTTCTTATATTGCTGTGCCGGCTGCTATGCGGATGGCTGTGCCCCAAGTCAATATGAGCTTGCTGTTGCCTATGGCGCTGGGCGTAACTTTTACCTTCAATGTATCGATCGGAATACCACTCTATTTTCAACTGATTAAAACACTTTGGCCATGATGCAAATAATGAAAAAGATTGAGATCATTGCCCCAAACAGGCAACTCAATCGGGTGATTGCTACCTTAGAAAAACACGGAATTTTGTACTATACCATTTTAGACATCACCAAAGGCCGGGGCAAGAAACACGGCTTGGTGGACTATGGCAGCCTTATTCCGGCAGTGAACGATTCTTACTTGTTTACGGTATGTTCTGCCGACGACAAGCTGGCAGTGTTGGACGACTTGGTGGCGCTTTTCCAAGAAATCGGCGGCTTAGTCATTACCAGCGATGTCAAATGGTTTTATCCCGATATGAACAAACCGGCTTCCTGACGGAGTTGAACTGTGGACTACAAAACCCTATGGCACAGCTCGGTGTCCATAGGGTTTTTATATAGCCTTTCTTACCCAAACCTCATCGAATTTGCGTAATTTTGAAGGCTTATCGCGTAGCTATTATGTTCAAACTAACTGCCGAATTTCAGCCTATGGGCGACCAGCCCCAAGCCATCAAACAATTGGTGCAAGGCATTCAAAGCCAAGAAAAAGCGCAAACCTTGTTGGGAGTTACCGGTTCGGGTAAGACCTTCACAGTGGCCAATGCCATCGCCCAGCTGAACCGCCCTACGCTGGTGCTTTCGCACAACAAAACCTTGGCTGCTCAGCTGTATGGCGAGTTTAAACAGTTTTTTCCTGAAAATGCCGTCGAATATTTTATTTCGTACTACGACTACTACCAGCCCGAAGCCTACCTGCCGGTTACCGGCACGTTTATCGAAAAAGAGCTTTCTATCAACGACGAAATCGAAAAACTTCGCCTCAGTGCTACTTCTTCCTTGCTTTCGGGGCGGCGCGATGTGATAGTGGTAGCCTCGGTTTCTTGCATTTATGGCATTGGCAACCCCGAAGAATTTGGCAAAAATGTAATCCGTTTGCAAGTAGGCGACAAAGTAAGCCGCAACCGGTTTTTATTTGCCTTGGTCGATATTTTGTACAGCCGCACCGAAACCGAGTTTACACGGGGTACTTTCCGAGTAAAAGGCGATACGGTCGATATTTTTGTGGCGTATGGCGACTTTGCCTTTCGTATTTTTTTCTTTGGCGATGAGATAGAAGCCATCCAACGCATTGATCCGCAGCATAATTCAAAGATTGCCGACGAAACAGCCATTTCTATTTTTCCGGCCAATTTGTTTGTAACCGGAAAAGACACCTTGTACGAAGCGATGAAGCTGATTCAAGATGATATGGTCAAGCAAATCAAATTGTTTGAGTCGGAAGGCAAAGTGCAAGAGGCCATTCGCTTGCGCGAACGCACCGAATTTGACCTTGAAATGATGCGCGAATTGGGCTATTGCTCCGGCATCGAAAACTACTCACGCTATTTTGACAGGCGGCAGCCCGGCCAACGCCCGTTCTGCCTGATTGACTATTTCCCGGAAGATTATTTAATGGTCATCGACGAAAGTCACGTTACCATTCCGCAAATCAGAGGAATGTATGGCGGCGACCGCTCTCGCAAAATCAACCTGGTGGACTATGGCTTTCGGTTGCCGTCGGCCTTAGACAACCGTCCGCTCAACTTTCAGGAGTTTGAGTCGCTTATCAACCAAATTATTTTTGTGAGCGCCACCCCTGCCGAATATGAGCTAAAACTCTCGGGTGGAGTCATCGTCGAGCAACTTATCCGCCCGACGGGTGTATTAGACCCGCTCATTCACGTGCGCCCCAGTTTGAACCAAATTGATGATCTGCTCAACGAAATCGACGATACCATCCGCCAAGAAGGGCGTGTATTGATTACCACCCTCACCAAACGGATGGCTGAGGAGTTGAGCCGGTATATGGACAAGCTGTCTATCAAATGCCGCTATATCCACTCGGATATCAAGCCCTTAGAACGGGTAGAAATTTTGCGTGAATTGCGCCTGGGTGTCATCGACGTACTGATTGGGGTCAACCTGCTGCGCGAAGGGTTAGACCTGCCCGAAGTAAGCCTGGTGGCTATTTTGGATGCCGATAAAGAAGGTTTTTTGCGCAATGAACGCTCGTTGATTCAAACCATCGGACGAGCAGCGCGCAACGAGCAAGGTAAAGTGATTTTGTATGCCGATACCATTACTGACTCGATGAAGCGCGCGATGAGCGAAACCCAACGCCGACGTGGCATCCAAGAGGCATACAACACACAGCATAACATTGTGCCTAAAACCGTTAAAAAATCAAAAGACGCCATCCTCAAACAAACCAGTGTGGCCGACAAGCAAACAACCGCCAAGCCCTACTACTTAGAACAAGAACAGCCCAGCATAGCTGCCGACCCCGTGTTGCAATATATGTCGAAAGACGAACTGCTCAAGCAAATCAAAACCACTCAGAAAGCAATGGAAAGCGCCGCCAAAGAATTGAACTTTATAGAGGCAGCCCGCTTGCGCGATGAGCTAAGCCAACTCAAAGAATTAGAAAAAAAGGTTAAAGTGTAAAAAAATCTTGTTATAATTCTATTTAAAACTTGCTTTATTGTTAAATAAAATATACATTTGTTCTCATTAGGATCGAGGCGACACGCATAGTCTCATCCTTTTTTCTTTTTTATCAATAATTCAGGCATTCTATACCTTACGCAAGGTTTGTAGTTTGTTTGAATTGTTTTTTTATCTCTTTTCAAATTGTAACGCAAATTTTTATGTCTTCAAAAATTTCTTATTATACCAAAGAAGGGCTTCAGAAACTGAAAGACGAGTTATCTTTTCTCAAAACCAAAGGCCGGGCCGATATGGCGCGCCAAATTGCCGAAGCCCGCGACAAAGGCGACCTCAGCGAGAACGCAGAATATGACGCTGCCAAAGACGCACAAGGATTGCTCGAACTCAAAATTTCTAAACTGGAAGAAATTGTCAGCAATGCCCGCCTGATTGACGAAAGCAACATCGACAATTCTAAGGTGTCTATTCTTTCTAAAGTCAAGCTCAAAAACCGAAAAAATAACGCCACCGTCGAATATGTGTTGGTGTCGCAAGAAGAAGCCAACCTGAAAGAAGGTAAAATATCGGTACAATCGCCCATTGGCAAAGGGCTGCTGGGCAAAGTAGTAGGCGATGTGGTACTCATCCAAGTTCCCGCAGGCAACCTCGAATTTGAAGTATTAGAAATCGGTCGTTAAGTTTTACTCCTTATGGCTTCTATTTTCACCAAAATCATACAAGGTCAAATTCCGGCGCATAAAATAGCCGAGGATGACCAATTTTTTGCTTTTTTAGACATTGCCCCCCTCAGCCCCGGGCATACCTTAGTGATTCCGAAACAAGAAATAGATTATATCTACGATTTGGACGATGCTACCTTGGCGGGACTACATATTTTTGGCAAGAAAATAGGCAAGGCCATCCAACAAGCCACAGGCTGTACGCGCATCAGTTTGATTGTGGCGGGGTTTGAAGTGCCCCACGCACACGTGCATTTGGTGCCCAGCAACTCGATGAGCGATTTGAATTTTGCCAACAAACGCAGCGCCAGCCAAGCAGATTTGGCAGCGATGGCCGAAAAAATCAGATCTTTTTTGCCAGCCTAACCCCGTAACAAAGCTAACATCCTGCGGCTATTTTTTCCACGCGCTTCTCGTGGCGGCCTCCTTCAAAAGCAGTAGTTAAGAAAAGGTTGACCATTTCGAGGGCTGCTTCGAGGCTTACGAAGCGCGCAGGCAAGCATAAAATATTGGCGTTGTTGTGTTGCTTGGCCAAAGCTGCCAATTCGGGCAACCAACAAAGCGCCGCCCTCACCTGTTTGTGTTTGTTGGCGGTAATGGCCACCCCATTGCCGCTTCCGCAAATCAAAATGCCTATTTCGCAGGCGTTGGAGGCTACAGCTTCGGCCACCGGGTGGGCAAAGTCGGGATAATCGACCGAATCGGCAGAAAAAGGGCCAAAATCTTTTACTTGGTGGCCGGTTTGTTGCAAATGGGCTACCAAAGCAGTTTTGTATTCAAATCCGGCGTGATCGCCACCAATGGCTATGTGCATAATCTATGGATTGAGAGGTGTGAGGGATGTGCTTGGCGCAAAATTAATAGCTTTTTTCGAGATGCGCCTACCTGCGTCCTTAGGCGTTGATGAGGTGGCAAGTATGGCAAGCCACTACGGCGGCTGTTTCGGTGCGCAGCCGGTTTTTCCCTAAGCTAACTAACTGAAAATCAAGCTGTTTTGCCAAAGCTACTTCTTCGGGGCTAAAATCGCCTTCAGGCCCAATCAGCACGCAAACGTCTTGCCGAGGTTGTAAGGTGTGTTGCAACAAAGGCGAGGGCGCTTGGTCGATGTAGGCCATTCTTTTCTGAAAATGGTTGGGGATGGTAGGCAAAAACTTGTCGAACGCTACCAAAGCTTGTTGCACTGGCAAATAGGCTTGCAAAGATTGTTTTATGGCGCTCAGGGCGATTTTTTGCAATCTTTCCCACTTCAGGTGGATGCGTTCGCTGTGCTGGCATTGCAGCCAACTCACCTGCTGCACGCCTAATTCTACGGCTTTTTCCAACAACCATTCGTTTCTATCCATATTTTTGGTAGGCGCAACAGCCAAATGCACCGAATACACTGGCGCGGGCTGTGGCAAAGTTTCTTCAATGGCCACCAAAGCCTTTTTGGAGTCGGCTTGCTGCAACCTGCCCACGTAAAAATTGCCCACTCCGTCTGTCAGGTGCAGCACATCGCCCTGTCGGTGGCGCAGCACTTTGATACAATGAAAAGATTCTTCTTCAGACAAAAAAACTGCACCCGACAAGGCGGGCTGCTCGATGTAAAATAATTGCATAATGCTTAAAAATAGGCGCTTTTTCTACCACCAAGATAAAAGGAATGGATTAATTTTGCAGGCTATTCACCTATTTTATTTTATCTTCCAATCATTATGCGGCATTTTCTTGGTGTGGGCGATGTTGAAAACCCCAAAGCCCTGATCGACAAGGCATTGCAAATCAAAAAAGACCCTTTTGCGCAAGCGCATTTGGGCAAAAACAAGACTTCAGGCTTGATTTTTTTCAACGCCAGCATCCGCACCCGCCTCAGCACCCAGCGTGCTGCGCAAAACCTGGGCTTGCAAACCATCGTGATGAACATCGACCAAGAAGGATGGGGGCTTGAATTTGAAGACGGTGCCGTGATGAATGGCCACAAAGCCGAGCATATCCGCGAGGCCGCCGCCGTGATGGGGCAATATTGCGAAATCATTGGCGTAAGGGCTTTTGCCAAACTCCAAGACCGCCAAGCCGACTATGCCGAAACGGTATTGCGCAAGTTTCAGCAATTTGCCGGAGTGCCCATTATCAGCCTCGAAAGTGAAATACGACACCCTTTGCAGTCGCTTACCGACCTCATCACCATCGAGGAATGGAAACCAAAACCCAAGCCCAAAGTGGTGCTGACTTGGGCGCCCCACCCCAAAGCCTTGCCCCAGGCTGTGGCCAATTCGTTGGTCGAGTGGCTGCATACCACCGATTATGAATGGGTAATTGCCCACCCCGAAGGCTATGCACTGGCCGACGAGTTTGTAAAAGGCGCACCCACCACCCACGACCAAAATGCCGCCTTGGCCAACGCCGATTTTGTATATGCCAAAAACTGGTCTTCCTACCGGCAATATGGGCAAGTGCTGCACCAAGACCCTTCTTGGACCATCACACCGGCCAAAATGCAACTGACAAACCAAGCCAAATTTATGCACTGTCTTCCCGTCAGGCGGAATGTGATTGTGGCCGATGCAGTGCTCGACAGCGATGCCTCGATTGTTGTTCAGCAAGCGGCCAACCGCGTGTGGGCAGCCCAAGCAGTGCTTACCGAAATACTTCATCAACTATAAGTGCTTACGCGATGACCTCCCATTCAAAAATTACGATTGTCAAAGTAGGCGGTGCCGTAGTAGAGCATCCCGATTCGCTCAACGCCCTTTTGGATAGGTTTGCCCACATCGAAGGAGCCAAAATTTTAGTACACGGTGGCGGACGCTTGGCGACTGATATGGCTACAAAGTTGGCCATTCCAACACAAATGGTAGAAGGGCGGCGCATTACAGATGCAGAAATGTTAGATGTGGTGATAATGGTCTATGCCGGACTGATTAACAAATCGATTGTGGCACAGCTCCAAGCGCGCCAAGTCAATGCGTTGGGGGTTTGTGGGGCTGATTTGCGCCTGATTGAAGCCGAAAAACGCCCGGTCAAGCAGATAGATTATGGCTGGGTGGGCGATGTCAAACGTTGCCACGTGGATACCATTTTGCCGTTGTTGCGCAACGATGTATGTTTGGTGGTAGCGCCCATTTCTTGCGATCCGGCCACGGGGCAGTTGCTCAACACCAATGCCGATACCATTGCTGCGGCCTTGGCGCAGGCTTTGGCGGCGGCCTCTTGCGAGGTAACCTTGCTGTATTGTTTTGAAAAAAAAGGCGTTTTGCGCGATGTAAGCGACGATAATTCGCTGATTCCGCAGTTGGACTTACAAACCTACCAATCGCTGAAAGCGTCTCAAAATATCCACAGCGGGATGATTCCGAAATTAGACAATGCCTTTGAAACCTTAGCCCAAGGCGTACAAGCGGTTTGGATTATGCAGGCCGACAATCTTGGACAGCAGCTACCAATCGGTACGCGATTAGTTATTGCGTCGTGATGACAAAAGCATCTTTGAAGCCCGCTTTTTGTACTTTTTTCAGCAAATCGTTGGCATCTTCCAAGGTGTATTCTTGCCCTACGGCATACTTGTATTTGTATTTGCTGGCTTTTTCGTCTTGCATTTCAACCACCTTCATATCCAAAGGTTTGAACCTTGCATCGTTGGTGGCTACGGGCACTTCGGAGGCCAATACCTGCACCCGAAAAACCTTGCTGCGGTCTTCTTTGGGATGGTTTTCTTGGAGAAACGTCCGAAAAGCCCTGAAAATAGCCGAAGCAATGATAGACTGCCCATCGTCCGAGTTCAGATAACGTTCTTCGTCGGCATTGGAAATAAACCCACACTCGACCAAAACAGCCGGCATACGGGCAAATTGCAGCACATATAAATTGTGTCCACGCTGTTTCACATCCATTATGCCACGGCTTTTGCGGCTGGCGCGGGTGGCAAATTCATTTTCGATGTGCAGTGCCAAAGCTTTGCTTTCCAGCAAGTCGTGCCGGTGGATATGCGTCGTAGTGCCATACACCGACTTATCGGGGTTAGAATTGCAATGAATGCTGATAAAATAGTCGGCTTTGTAGCCATTGGCCAGCTCCATACGGTCTTCTAAGCTCAGAAAAGTATCTTTATCGCGGGTATAAATGACCGTAACTTCGGGGAGTTTTTCCTTGATGTAGTTGCCTAATTTTTGTGAAATCAGCAAGTTGAGCGCCTTTTCGTCCAAATACTTATCGCTGCTGGCTTCTTTGCCGGTGTCTTTGCCGCCGTGTCCGGGATCGATGACTACGACGGTATTTTTCTTACTTGCTTGTGCCCTGATTTCACCCCAAGGGGCAAAGAGTAGTACGCCAACTACCCAACCAAAGTATAATGATCGCAAAATGTACATAAGGGTAAAGTTTGATCTTACTGATTGAACCTGAAAAAGTCATCAAAGTTAGTAAGTGTCTTGCAAAAAATTGTAAGAAGTGAGTGGTAGCCCGATTCCTTGGCGACACTGCGGCGTAGTGTGAGAAAAAGCTTTGTGGATTGGGAGGTGTTGAGTGGCTAAGTTTAGAGTGGAAATTAATTGAATTTATTATTAAAATTTAGGTATAATTTTTTCAAGCTGTTTATCAAATTTATAGTTTACTATTTGTTCATTTAGGATCAGTGTAATAGCTTTCTCAATCTCACTAAAAGGGACAACAAACCACTCTCTTGGCGTAATTCTTTTCCCTTGAACAAGTTCTATTTCAACATCGAGACATGCTTCAGCAAAAAACCTGTGGAGCAACTGCTCCAATTTGTCTGCATTCCTGTTGTAGCAGACATAGCTTGATATCTTAGTTACATCTGCGTAAAGAAATGTTGCTTCATTTTTTGCATTCCTGATCCTCTCCTCAACAGGAGAAGCTGAAAAACCTATTTTGAACAAATTTTTAATTCCGGCGATATCAGGGTTATTAGAATTAGATTTTAAGACATATAACCATCCTGTCTGGACATCTTCTTCATTTACTACCCCTGCGTTTACAAACAGATCATCATTTATTTTTTCGTATGTATTTGTAATTAATTTACCACTTTTTTGAATTTGTTTTCCAAGGGAGCGGTAAAGCATATTACTGTATGTTCCGTTTTCAAAAATGGTAAATGTCCTTCCTTCAATTCTTTCACGATTCCCAGATTTTACTTCTTGTGTTATTCTTTTTAAATCTGCTTCTTTGAGATATAGCATTACGCCATCAATCAAATAAAAATTGCCAACTTGTAGATTTCTCTCAATGTTATGAAACGGCTTAATCTGTCTTTTACCTTCCTTTATTTCTTGATGTACTTTTTGGAACATAGCTTCATAAGGCTTAAATGCTTCTTCGTTTAATGGTTTACGTTGAGCTATAAAATCTGCCTTTTCTCTTTTATCCTCCACATTAATGTGCTTGTATTTAAAAATTGATAAATCA
>DMHB01000171.1 GCA_003449595.1 Microscillaceae bacterium
TAGTTGATTTTACTGATGGCACAAGAGCTTTTTCAGTTGAACTACGTGTATGGTTCGGTGCTTAATACTTATTAATTAGTTTATTGTAAACCCTCACTCTTTACGAGTGGGGGTTTTATTTTTATGGAATATGTGAGTTTTTCGCTAATTTCAATTCAAAAAATACGATATGGTACCTTACTTTAACAAAACCAAGATTGTGGCCACTGTAGGGCCGGCTTGCAACACCAAAGAAAAATTAGCTGAACTCATAGAGGCAGGGGTTGATATTTTTAGACTCAATTTTTCTCACGGATCGCACGAAGAACATCTCAAGATTATTCAATTTATCCGAGAGCTCAACCAAGAAAAAAACTGGAACGTTGGTATTTTGCAAGACTTGCAAGGCCCCAAAATACGGGTGCGGGAAGTGGAAAACAATGGGGTTTTGCTCAAAGAAGGAGAAGTAATTGGTATTGTTACAGAAAAAATGCTTTGTACAGCTCAAAAAATTAGTACAACCTATACAGCCTTGCCTAAAGATGTGCGTATTGGCGATCCCATCTTGTTAGACGATGGTAAAATAGAATTGAAGGTGATTGAAGTTGTTGGCGAAGAAGTACGAGCCGAAGTAATATATGGGGGTGTCTTAAAATCTAAGAAAGGGATGAACCTACCTAAAACCCACGTTTCTTCACCTTCGCTTACTGAAAAAGATACAGAGGATTTGATGTTTGGATTGGAGCACGAAGTGGACTGGATTGCCCTTTCTTTTGTACGTACTTCGATTGATATTTTGCTGTTGAAGCATTTGATTCGCCAAAAAGGGAAAAATTGTAAGGTGGTAGCTAAAATCGAACGGCCTGAAGCCATTAAAAATATTGATGAGATTGTGCAAGTATCTGATGCCATTATGGTTGCCCGAGGCGATCTAGGCATCGAAATAGGTATTGAAGAAGTGCCTATGGCGCAAAAAATGATTGTACAGAGAAGTACTTTGGCTGCTAAGCCAGTGATCATCGCTACTCAGATGCTTGAAACAATGATTACAAACCCAAGACCTACCCGCGCTGAAACCAATGACATAGCAAATGCAGTAATGGACGGCGCTGATGCGTTGATGTTGAGTGGCGAAACATCGGTAGGGGAGTATCCCGTGCGGGTGTTGCAAACTATGACTGAAACTATAAAAACAGTTGAAGAGCGCACCCCAGTTATCTATCACAAAAATTTTGAATTAGATAACCAGTCTGAGTCCTTTTATAGCGATAGTGTGGTTGCCGCAGCGGTTATTTTGGCTGAAGATACAGGCGCTAAGGCCATCGTAGGGATGACAAACTCGGGTTATACAGCTTACAGGCTGGCTTCGCATCGGCCCAAGGCAGACATCTTTATTTTCACTTCTAATCGGGCTATTCTCAATATGCTGAGTTTGGTATGGGGGATAAGGGTTTTTTACTACGATCGGTTTGTTTCAACAGATGAGACATTCCAAGATGTGCAAGATTTCTTGATGAAGCAAGGTTTGGTAAAAAAGGGCGAAGTAATCATCAATTTGGCCAGTATGCCTATTGAGCGTAAACTTCGCACGAATGTAATTAAGCTTTCGGTGGTTGGATAACAGCCACCGATCTTTTACTTTTCAAAACTCTGAATCTTGACGGGAGCACCTGAGCGTACTTTTAAAATACCAGCCGTGATGACTGTATCGCCTACTTGTATGCCTTTCAGCACCTCCACGTCGCTTTCCGTCCGTTTGCCTAAAGTAACTTCAACTAACTCCGCTTTCCCTTGTCTTACCACAAAGACCTTGTTGGTATTCAACTCAGGCAGAATTGCTTCTGTAGGCAATAATAGACTTTTGTCTGAGCGATTAAGAATGAGATTAACTTTGGCAAAAGCGCCAGGAACAAGTGATCGGGCAGGATTTGGGCATAAAGCGCGGATAACAACTGTACGCGTAGCCTCATCTACCTTGGGTTCAATGGCATAAACAGTTCCCTGAAAGTTTTGCTCGCTATTATCGGTTTGAAATTGAACCAAAGCGCCATTTTGAACCACATTGATATACTTGGCTGGCACTGCAAACTGTAACTTGATTGGATTGGTATTGGTTAGTTTTGCGATTTCAACACTTGGTGTAAGGTAGCTTCCAACACTTACATTCCTAAACCCTACAATTCCATCGAAAGGTGCTTTGATGTTGGTTTTTTCAATTTCGATACCTAATAGTTCAATTTCTGCATTGATGGTATTCAGTTCGGTCAAAGCAATATCATATTCTTGTTGGCTAATGGCTTCTTTTTGCAACAAAGACCGCTGCCTATATTCTTTGGCTTCGTTGAGTTGTTTGGTATATTCTAATTTACGAAGCCTTGCTTTTAAATCTTCATTTTGCATCGAAACCATCAGGGCTCCTTTGGCTACATAATCGCCTTCGCGGAAGAAAATTCCGGTTACCTTACCTGAAAGTTCACTTCTGACAGACACCTCTTCATTGGCTAATAGGGTGCCGGTGGCTGTAATGTTATCGTCTAAGACAGCATATTCTATAACTTTTGCTCTAATTTCAGTTGGTGGAGGGGCTTTTTTAGTTTCCTTGTTCTCTTTTTGTGTCTCATTTTTGCCGGCAACTCCCCACTGTGATAATTTAGACCACAAAGCCAAACTCAAGACCAGCAAGGTAATGGTAGCAATGATTACATTTCGGGTTGTTTTTTTCATTGTATAGTATAGTTTTGAAAGCAAAAGGATGTAACTGTTTATTTCAGTTTTACATGAGTGGCTCCATAGCCAAATTTTTCTTTACGCGCATCTTTATAATAATCTACTGCTGGATGGCTGCTGAGTAGCTTTTGGATAGCATTTTTTAATACACCATTTCCTACTCCGTGGATAAATATGATTTCTTGTTTCCCTTGGGTAATGGCTGCTTCTAATTGTTTTTCAAAAGTTTGTAATTGCACAGGTAAAATTTCTTCTTTGGCAAGTTGTGAATGGTTGTTCACCAGATTTTCGATATGTAAATCGACCTCAACGGCTACCTTAGCTCCAGCAAAAAGTTCAGTTTGATGCTTGGTATCAGGGAGAGGGGCTTGGTTCTCAAACATACTTTCTTTCAGTTTTTGCAAATCCAAAGATCCCAGAATATTTTCTTCTGCTTGTGTGGCTACTTTTTTTATTGTATCAAGAGGTGTCTCATCCCCATCCAACTGAAAAACATATCCTTGTTGGCGCATCACAGGAGCTATTTGTGTGCCAATACTAAATTGTTGCAAGTTGAATACTTTGCGGTGTTGCAAAGGAGCCTGTAATTGTTGGCCTTCGGGGTGATAAAACAAAGCTTGCATCACAAAAACCCCCCACTTGTCAATACTGGTAAGTGCAAATTCGTTGATTCTTTGTGCTTGTTTGGCAGCCAGACTTCCTTGGGTTAGTCCTTGGTAATTGCCCCCATGCTCTAAACCAACTGTATAATTTAGGGTAAAGTCAGTATTATTGATGAAATAAAGGGTTAGTTTTTGAGCGTTTAGTGGTACAAAACAATAGTAAATTCCTTTATTAGCCAATACTTTTTTGGTGGAGTCTTTTTCATTCGTATCGGTTTGAACTACGGAAGCAGGTGTTTTAAAATAATCTCCTTCATCATGGGCAATCTGCACCACCTCATTAGTAAGTACCGGAATAGGAAATCCATCTTCAATTTCTACTTCAATGAGGTTATTGGGCAATATTTTGACAATGATGCCTTCTTCTTTGCCATGTTTTAGCCTGACTCTGTCGCCGATGTTCATGTTTGTACCTTTTACACAATAGATGCACAAATTTAAGACACTTGGGCTTAAAAGTAGTAGGTGTGCCACAAAAAGCTCCCTCCAGCCATAGCCCACTCAAAGGCAGGTAAAGGGCATTTGAGCAAATTGAGCAGTCTGAATAAGAAAAATAACCAAGTATGTTGTACAGGGATTGCCCTTAGGTCAAAATCAATTCCAACATATAACTGGCGATAGGGGGTTAAACCAACAGTCCAATTTTCGGGATTTCGGGCATAAATCATTTGTTCTGCCCCTAAGCCAATGCTCAAGCAAATGCCATTTGTGAACCAATGTTGGGTTTTACAAATAGCCCCTAAAGGAATTGAGAGCCAATAAGTTTGCCCGTTGTAGTCTTTGAGCCATTCTTGACTCCACCCATTGCCCAATACATTAGGACGTTGTGGGGCGAAAGCTGTAGGGTGGAATGAAAATTTGGGGAGCAACTTCAGTCCTCCCATTAGCCTTATTTGAGCACTAAACAAAAAAGCTCCTAAGGCATTGGCAGCTACATCGGCCCAAGAGAAGCCATAACTTGCCGAAAAACCATCTAAAATTTCAATGGGTAGCATCAGCAGAAAACCAATACCGGCAGCTTGCCAGGATGCTTTGTGCGAAGTAGCCCCTGCCCAAACCATCCAACTATATACGGCCCACGATAAGTGAAAGGCAGTAAAACAATGCCCATATTTATCCATTTGAAGCCATTGGGCACTATCATCAAAAAAATGGAAACCGGTTTGTTTAGACTGACTATACCAAACCAAGTAAAGCATAAGCAGCAACCCTATATAAACAAACAGCCCTCCCCAGCCTAAATATTGCAGGTAGCGCTGCAAACGAGGCGAAGAAGGCCAATTTGAAGAAGTCACAAGGTTACTTGGTTATGGTAAGGACAGAAAGTATTTTATTACTTTTCTCATTTGCCTTTTTCATATAGAATAGCTCATATAACTCACCTTTACGCCATTTTTCAACCATTGTCAAATAAAAATAGCTGCCGGGGTTGCCCGATTGACCTCCGGGATAAACCCCATAGGCTTGTACATTTTTACCTAGGGCCACCACCATTTTCCAAGAAGGTCCGTGGCGTTTGCCGGTAGCGTTTACAATGTCGGCATCACCGGCGGTGATTAATCCGCTGACACTGAAAGGGCCTATGTCAGCCAAATGCTTAATAGATGTCTTTTTCGTAACTCCCCAAGCCCATTTTTTACTGATTTCTTCACCATATAGCTTTTGTAAACTATCTATGGATTTCACAAAAGCGCGGTTGATGATTTCTGCAGCGTTTTCTTTGGTTTCCGTTTTGATATTATCGAACCAACGAGTGTTAGTGCTATCCGTATCTTCAACCATAGAAACGGTAACATCTTTAGGAGGGAAACGCATATCCTTTTCACCTAATTCGTCTGTCCAAATTTCACGCACCAGTATTGACCACCAAAGCTTGAAAATCGTTGGGGCTGTTTTGTCTATGTCGTGCATGTAGTTCCAGTTTTTGAGATCTTCATAGGCTTTAGCATATTTTTCTCGATTGGTTTTGCGGACATAGTTGAGCATAGTTGGTAAAGCTGTCCGGGCGGTCATATTCAAATTATCGTTTTGCAATTTGAAAAAATCGTCGGGTGTGGCTTTTTCCATTTTGTCTAATACTTCGTTGATACGTGCTGCTCTGTCGAACGAAGCAAATTCCCAATGTAAATAATAAGGATAGGTTACCGTATCGGCAGGGAATTGGTTGGCTGAACTTACATAGCCTCGTGCAGGGTTACGCATACCGGGGTTATGAATAGGAGGCACCCATCCATACCAGTCGTGCAATGGGTTAGAGCCATCCAAAATAAACTTGCCTTGTCCGCGATACTTGATAGGGAATCGGCCATTGGAGGTAATGGCAATTTCTTTGTTGACATCCGCATACACAAAATTTTGCGCCGGGCAGAAGTAAGTCGCCAAAGCTTTTTTATAATCTCCAAAATTTTTAGCCTTATTGAGCCTGATAAAAGTAAGGAGTTCGTTCGAGTATTCGTGTGCTATCCACCGCATCGCGTGCCCTGGAGGTGTTTTGGTTTTACCGATAGTAAAA
This sequence comes from Microscillaceae bacterium, assembly GCA_003449595.1. Classification (GTDB taxonomy): domain Bacteria; phylum Bacteroidota; class Bacteroidia; order Cytophagales; family Microscillaceae; genus UBA8158. Next base: position 5,881 of record DMHB01000171.1, read on the forward strand.
GGTGGTTCGTCAGGTTTTACTACGACTGGGCCGTGTTTGGTTAAAACGATTGTATCAGACAGTACTCTACCTCCTCTCACCCTAATTTTTTCAATTCTTTGTTTGGTTTTAAACCATTTCTCATCGAGATCGGAAGAGCAC
>DMHB01000469.1 GCA_003449595.1 Microscillaceae bacterium
AGACAGTCCATAGCAGCATACTCTTGCTCATCCCAGTTGGAAAAGGCTGCCACCATAAAAAGCTGGGCAATTTTTTCGCGAGGGCTAAGGGTCTGGAAAACACTATCGACCCATTTGTCCTCAAAGGGAGGTTTTTTAGGTAGGTTTTGAAGCTCTACAAGGTCTTTTTGCAATGTAAGCCCAAGCATAAGCACAAAAGGAGCCAAAGAATAAACAAGGATAGATTTGCACATCTGAACTGAATTAGGTTTGTCGGAAGATTGTTGGTTAAGCATACAAATATCAGAAAATCAACGGAATTAATATTTTTGTGCGTGCCGCATAAGTTTTGTAAGCTTGTCCAAATTGCTGTATAAGTTTTTGCTCTTCCCAATAAATCCCGAAAGGAAGATAGCACAAAGTACTCAACAAAAAAGCGGTGTGGTGTGTATGACAGTTCGCCAGCCACATTCCAAACAACAGCAAAACGACCCCTAAGTACAAAGGATGACGTACCCAACGGTTCATTCCGGTAATTTGCAAGGTTTCTTGGTCTGAATTGATAACCGGTTGAAGCCCCAAAAAGGCTTTTAAATCGTAGTTTCGGAACGATAGCACCAAAACCACTGCCCCCGCTGTCATCAGGCCATAGCCTCCAAGGGCTACCGCCGGAGGCAACGCCCACAACTGAGGACTGAATGTAAAGAGCTGTACATAACTAAGTGGCACAAAAAGCAGCAGCGCCACTATATTATAAAAAAGGCGGTAGTTTGAGCCTATTTTTGGCAGCTGAGTTTCAACTCGGTTTTTTATTTGTTGAGAGGCCAAAAGGCTATGTATGGCATAAAAAAATAGCCATCCGAAGCCTAACCACAAAGAGTTTGTCATTTTGAATGAGGTATTTTTAGGTTTATTTTCCGGCTATTTTCCACAGCAAATTCAACTCAAAAACAAAATCGTCTTTGGCTACTTTCCCTACTTTCGGATTGGCCAAATTCCATTCTTTTCCATTGAATGGAATTTTGGCGGTTACTTGCAGCGATTGTGTCGCCTCGTCGGATTGCAACTGAAGCACAAAACCAATGGGCAGGGTTTTGCCTTTCAGGGTCAAATTGCCTTTGGCTTGGAACTGATTTTTTTGCTGCGTCGGCGTTAGTTGTTCGATGGTCAATTGGGCTTGCGGAAAGCGCTCCACATCTAAATATTCGGGGCTGCCTTCATCTATTTTATTTTGTTTGTTTAGCCGGAGCGATTTGATTTGGGTGAGGTCAATGTTCAACACGGCTTTCTCAAAATTTTTATCGGCCAGAACCCAAGTCGAGCCTTCGGCGAAAGCCAAATCGCCATCGCTGGAGGTTTGCAAAGAGTCCATTTTTACTTGCATTGTTCCTTTGCCCAACTTGACGGTTTCTTCTACATCCAACAGGATTTTTTTTCTTTCCCAGCGCACCTTGCTTTGAGCCGTTTGCAATTGATACACTTGGGTTACTTTTTGGGGCGAAGCGTCTGTTTTATTGTCAGAAGTTACTTTCTTTTCAGAAGAAACTTTTTTGTCTGATGTGTCCTGCGAGGTTTGGCAGCTTGCCATTAGCAGACAACCCACCAAAGTAAAACTTGCAACAGTGTAATTGAATTTGAAAAACATAACGTATTCAGAAAGATTGAACTACAAAATAGTGAATTTTTAGCCAGAAATGGGTTCGTTTTAGAAACTTCGACGCAAGTCGCGACTTTTTAAAACAACCATCAACACAATCACCGAGCCAATGACAGAGGTAACGGCATTGATGGGCAGGGCGATGGAGCTACCGGGCAAATGGGTGAAAATATCGCAAAACAACAAGAGTATTGCCCCCAAAATGGCTGTGGAAGGCAAAAGCAGGCGGTGGTCGGCACTTGAAAACAAGACACGCGCGATGTGTGGCACAGCGACTCCTACAAAAGCAATCGGCCCACAAAATGCTGTTACAACACCAGTCAACAGGGCTGTGGAGGCTATTACAAAAATCCGCACTTTTACTACTCCTACACCCATCGAGCGAGCATAAGTTTCGCCCAGCAAGAGCAAATTCAAATCTTTCAGCACAACCAAAATCAGGCAAAAGCCTATCAAGACCACTCCGGCAAATACCCAAAGTTGGTTGCCCAATACGCCTCCCAAACTACCAAAAGTCCAAATCAAATAGTCCTGAATTTGCTCGGGGCGACTGAAATATTGCGCCACACCCACCAAGGCGGAGGTTATATTGCCTACCATCAGTCCAATGAGCAACAGTACAATGTGATCTGAAATGCGGTAAGCAACCATCATAATGAGGACAAAGGTAAACGCCGCCCCCAGACAAGCAGCTACTACCACCAAGCCCGAACCGCTAAGTCCCTGTAAATAACTACTAAAGCCTAATTTCCACTGTGCAGAACCCAGCACCACCAAGGCCACGCCCAAACTTGCTCCGGCGGTGATGCCCAACACCGAAGGGCCGGCCAGAGGATTCCGAAAAAGGGTTTGCATTTGAAGGCCGCTTACCGCCAACGCCGACCCGGCCAAGACGGCAGTAAGCGCCTTGGGCAGCCTGATTTTATAAATAATTTGTTGCCACACTTGGTTTTCGTGATGCCCTTTCAGCAAGAGCTTTGCGATGTCTTGCAAGGGAATGGCAATACTACCCCAAGCCAAATCGATGAAAAACAAGGCTAAAAGACCCACCAGCAGCAATAGAAAAGCCCATAGTCGCATTTATTCAAGTGGTTTAAAATAAATCAATTGGTGTTGGGGCAGCTTTTCAGGATGTAAAATGAATATCAAATCGGCCAGTACCCAGTCGGGTCGTATGAAGCCGGTTTGCCAATAGTCGTTGCCGCCTTCTGCATTGAGCCGTTTGTGGTTGTTATACACTTGTTTCGATTTGAATGACTTGAAATCAGCAAAACGAGTGTCTTGTGCAGTCAATGCCGACAAACTATAGGCCGCCCCCGGGTTGATCCAAAAATCTGCTTCTAAGCCTATAGGATATACTTCTTCAAAGCTCAAGGGCAGGCTACCTGTGCCCGGATTATTTTTCCAAGGATGAACCCCTCCGGCATCTTCAATAAAAGTGGCCATAAAACTACCACCGGCAGGCACATACCAAATATCTTTGTAAGGACTTGAACTGATTACGCGGGGGCGTTGGGGCAGATTTTTACACAATTCGCGCAAGCTAAGATAAGAGGTAGCAATGTTGTCGAAAACGGCTTGTGCTTGGGTGTCTTCCTCAAAAAAAACTGCCATAAATTTAATCCATTCGGCTCTGCCCAAAGGCGTGGTTTCTAACCAATCTGCATTGGCTACCACAGGAATGCCCGATTCTTGGATAACACGATATTTACTCTGCCGGCTCCACGATCCACTGTTGCTCATCACCAAATCTGGTTGTAGCGATAGCAGCTTTTCAGGATTGATTTCAGGGTCGCCTAACTCAGGAATTTTCCCGGCTTTGATTTGTTCATACAACTTCGGATGACTTATATGAGCTGCCAAGGTTACGGCACTAATTTTCTGAACAAGCCCCAGCGCGTCTAAAGCCCCAATATGGGTGGTCGATAAGGGAACGATGTTTCGAACCGGTGTGCCGATGTACAAAGCATTGGCCAAACTATCGGCAGTGATGACAGGTTTTTTTCCCTTTTTGGGATACAAAATGTAGTGCAATGAAGCTTCATTTTTATCGGGAGTAGCTTGCAGGACAGATACTATTTTGTAAGTATCGTAATGCTGAATGGTAAACTTTTTGGCATAGCGTACCTGGTTTTTGTCTGCGCCTTTTTTTGCCCTTTTTTGTTCCGAAACATCGGTTTGGCAGCCTATTACTACAAAATTCAACGCCAAGCAACTACATATAACCAGCCTTTGCAAAAGTTTCGAGATCGAGATGGTTAAAAACTCAAACTTCGGTTTGAAGTGCATCATTGCGAAAGTACGGTTGACTTGACCAAGCTTTTTTCATTCATTTCTGCGGGTTGTTTTATGCCCAATATTTCCAAAATGGTGGGCGCAATATTGGCCAATTTCCCGTCGTTGAGGGTTAAATCAGAATGTTTGCTTACCAAAATACAAGGCACTAAGTTGGTAGTATGGGCAGTATTGGGGCTTCCGTCGGGGTTGATCATAATGTCGGAATTTCCGTGGTCGGCAATTATCAACGATACATACCCATTGGCTTGGGCGGTTTCTACTACTTCTTTCAAACATTGATCCACAGCCTCGCAAGCCTTCACTGCGGCCTCAAATACGCCTGTGTGCCCTACCATATCGGCATTGGCAAAATTGAGGCATACAAAATCTGCCGATTGGGCTATTAGTTCAGGTACAATGGCATTTTTAATCTCAAAAGCACTCATTTCGGGCTTTAGGTCATAGGTCGCTACTTTGGGCGATGGGCATAAAATTCTGTTTTCTTGCGCAAAAACTTTTTCTTGTCCTCCTGAAAAGAAAAAAGTAACGTGTGGATATTTTTCTGTTTCAGCGATGCGGATTTGCTTTTTCCCGGCTTGTGCTACCACTTCCCCTAAGGTGTTTTGCAGGTTGTCTTTGCTGAAAACTACTTTTACATCTTTGAATGTATCGTCGTAGTTGGTCATCGTAACATAATATAGTGGCAAGGGCTGCATTCCCCATTCAGGGAAAGCCTGTTGGGTAAGTGCTTCGGTAATTTGCCGTCCCCGGTCGGTGCGGAAATTGAAACAAATCACTACGTCGTGCGCCTCTATTGCGGCCAAAGGCTTGCCGTCTGTATCGGTTTGAATGATGGGTTTGATAAATTCGTCGGTGATTCCTGCGTCGTAAGAGGCTTGTATGGCTTGCGCGATATTTTGTGTGGACGAGCCTTTCCCATTTACCAAAGCATTGTATGCAATTTGCACGCGTTCCCATCTTTTATCTCGATCCATCGCATAGTATCGACCCACTACCGATGCAATTTTTCCGGTAGTTTTTTCCAAATGTTGCTCCAAGTCTTTTAAATAGTGCAACCCGCCTTGTGGATCGGTGTCGCGGCCATCGGTAAAGGCGTGGATGAATACATCTTTTAAGCCCGCTTGGTGGGCATAGGTACAAAGCGCCTTGAGGTGGTCGAGGTGAGCGTGTACGCCACCATCGGAAACCAGTCCCATCAGGTGTATTTTCTTGTGGTTTTGTTTTGCATAGACAAAAGCATCGGAAAGCACGGTTTCATTTTGAAGGCTTCCCTCTTGCACAGCTAAGTTGATTTTTACCAAGTCTTGATAGACCACCCTGCCAGCGCCAATATTCATATGCCCTACTTCCGAGTTGCCCATTTGTCCCTCGGGCAACCCGACAGCCAAACCCGAAGCTTCGAGTTTGCAATGAGGATATTGCTTCCAAAGCTGATCAAAATAAGGGGTTTGTGCTTGTGCAATCGCCGAAACAGCAGGATGAGTGCCTAAGCCCCATCCATCTAAAATGACCAGCAAAACTTTGTTTTCCATAAACTTCCAAACAAAAGAAATTAAAAAATTGTGCAAATCTACATAAAATTATAGCCTGTTGGTATTCTCTTGATTATCAGGCGATTATTGAATAATGCTGTAGTAAACAAGGATTCCTTTTATCCTTTCGGAAAAAGAAATGGGGGGTGAGATGTTTGTTTAGAAGGCGATGCCCAATGTAGAGCCAATCCTAAACTCCGGCCCTCGTTCGGGCAGTACCGGAGTCAACAAACGCACGGTGTCATCTTGCATGGTTTGGTTGAAGGCATACATAGGACCTCCCCAAACGTCGATAGTAAGCCAACGGTTCAGTATCCACTGGCTGCCAACCAAAATCCCCCCTGCAATGCTGATGATTCGGTATCCGGAGGTGGCACTACTGAAATAATAATTGGTATAGCGAAGAAAACCGCCTATAAAAAAGCCTTGTGGTGCCGATTTTTTCTCAGAAAAATAATAGCGCAATTCAGGTGTAATGGCCACCCCGCTGGTTAAATTATTAAAAATACTGACTCTTCGGGTATAAAGCAGCCCAGTTTGAAACGACAAATTAGGATTTATAACCCTTTCATAAAACAACGACAAGCTACCAATGCCTAAGCTTAGGTAGTTTAATTTCACAATATTCTTTTTAAAAATAGGCTTTCGGGCAGCCTCTTCTTTTTTATAAACAATTTGAGAGTGTGCTAACCGGGGGCAGTGTAACAGCAAAAAAAGACATAGCCCGGCAGCCCAACCCAATTTTTTAGCTAAGTTATTCATCCTTCTTTTTTTGGTTAATTATCGCTAATAAGCATAAATCGAAGGCTGTATTACCCTCAAAAAATTCAAGTCCAATAGGCACATAATAGCAAGGCCGCTTTCCTATTATTTTTTCAAAAAGCTTATGCTGCAATCTAACTTTATCTTAGATAGTACAGATAATCAAGGTGGGGGCGCTTTGCGAATCATAATAATGGCAAACCGCTTCTATTTCGCTTTCGCTGAAGGCGTGGTGGTCGGCAAACGCATAATGTTTGAGTAAGGTAGCTTGTTGGCTGATATAAGTTACCAAAGGGGTACTTTGAGCAATGCCTGTCAGCAAAATTATTCCGTGTTGTTTGGGCAGCAGGGCAGGGGCGGCAGGCGTTTGGTTAAAAACAGGCTGTAGGGGTAGGTAGTCTATCTGGCAAAAAAATACAGGCGTATTGGGGGAGCAGTAGCGGTAAATTTGACGCAAATAAGTATTTTTTTGTTCCGTAGTTAGCGTAGGCGGGCATTTACTAACTACCACCAAGTCGGCGCGATTGGCTTCGCTGCGGCTTTCGCGAAGTGTGCCGGTGGGCAACAGCCAGTCGGCAAAAAACGGGCTTGCAAACGTAGTAACCAAAATATTGACATCGGGGCGCACTGCTCGGTGTTGAAAAGCGTCATCGAGTACAACGGTATCGACGGCGGGCATTTGTAGCGCTATTTTGGCCAAAGCTTCAGCTCTTTTTTCGCCCACAAAGACCGGCAAATGGGGATAAAATTTTTGGTAAAATTGCAAAGGTTCATCGCCAATGTCTTGGGCTTGGCTTTGGGGTATAGCTTGCAAAAACCCCCGTGTTTTGCGGCCATAACCACGGCTTAGGGTGGCCACTGTTTTGTTTTGTGCTTGTAGCAAGCGAACCACATATTCTACCAAGGGGCTTTTACCGGTACCGCCTACGCTGAGGTTGCCTACTGAAACCAAAAGAAGTCTTGGAAACGAATGGCTTTTTTTTAGCTTTGCATCATACAGTCTATTGCGCAAGCGCGTGAGGCCGTCGTAGAGGCAGGCCAAAGGGAATAAAATAAAACGAAGCCAATTCAAAAGCATAGCCATATAAAGAAATGAAAAAAAGCGGGGCAATCATTATCCTGACACTCCTTCTTATGCAAATATTTTCTTCCTGTCAGATGTTTCAACGTAAATATACAGGCTTGATTGATAGTTTGATGTATTCGCGCCAAGCTGATTTTGCAGCCATACTCAAAAATCCAAAGAAGTTTGAAGTGCAAATTATCTACACCCAAATCAATCGCGATTCGCTTAACCGGCCAACGTTGAAAAGCTATTACTACGAAGTCGATAAGAACAGGTATTTTTATCCAGCCAGTATGGTCAAATTGCCTGCCGCTTTATTGGCTTTAGAAAAAATCAATGGGTTGAAAGCCAAAGGCATCGATAAGTTTACGACAATGCGTACTGACTCAGCGCGTGCGCCGCAAACTACTGTGCGCAAAGACACCACTGCCCAAGGCGGGAATCCGTCGGTAGCCCACTACATCAAGAAAATGTTTTTGGTAAGCGACAATGACGCGTTCAACCGACTGTATGAATTTATTGGGCAGGCATATTTCAACGAACACTTATGGGAAAAAGGCTACAAAGATGCCCTGATCATACAACGCATTCACGGCAAGTTCGATCTTGAAACAAACCGATATACCAACCCTGTGCGGTTTGTAGAGGGCAAGAAAACGCTACACCGCCAGGCGGAACTGCATAATAAAAAACAGTATTCCTACCCTATACAAAATCCCCGAAAGGGCAAAGCACATATAGACAAACAAGGCAAAAAAGTAAATCAACCGTTCGATTTTTCGGATCACAATTACATCAGTTTGCAAGACCTGCACGATATGCTCAAGGCGGTTGTTTTTCCGGAGGTATTGCCTGCTTCGAAACGTTTCAACCTGAAACCCGACGATTACCAGTGGCTTAGAACCTGTATGTCGGCCTACCCGCGCGAAAGCACTGAGCCTGCCTATCCTAAAAAGCCTGACAGTTTTCGGAAATATTTATGGTTGGGCAATGGCAAACAACCAGCGCCATCTGCTATCCGCATTTTTAACAAAGTAGGGCAGTCGTATGGGTTTATGATAGATTGTGCCTACATCGTCGATTTTGAGAAAAAAATAGAATTTATGCTTTCAGCGGTGA
>DMHB01000136.1 GCA_003449595.1 Microscillaceae bacterium
AAACTACGCCGCAGGCTTGGCTGTTAATACCCGGTATCGGTGCTCAAGGAGGCGATTTAGCTGCCGTAGCGCAAGCTACTTTACACCCCAACGGAGGAATCTTGGTCAACGTATCAAGAGATATTTTATACCCAACAGATAGCGAAAACTTTGCGCAAGCTGTAAGAAACAAAGCGCTGGCCTATCAGCAAAAAATGGAACAGATTTTGCAAAGGATTTAAAAGAGGTTCTTCGACCCTATTTAAATGATTTTCAAAACTTTAATAGCGGAAACTATGTACGATAAAATGAATGCCGATACAAAAAGTGCTGAAAAAGATTTTCAAGTAAAAGATTTTGCAGAAATCAAAAGAATGCTGAGAGAGGCAAAAGCCAAGCAATTGCAATCCAACGAAAAAAAATAATAAACCCATTGGCGAATGTTATCCTTCATTCGCCTTTCCTTTTTTCCCTTCTACAATAATTACAAACTCGCCTTTAGGCTCTTTTTGGTCAAAATAAGCAGCCAGATTATCCAAGGTGTCGGTTTGAGTTTCCTCATAAATTTTACTCAACTCTCGTACTACACAAGCCATTCGCGCTGCTCCAAAGAAAGTAACAAACTCGGCCAATGTTTTACGAATCCGGTGGGGTGCTTCATAAAAAATCATCGTTCTGTTTTCAGAGGCCAGCAATTCTAAACGGGTCTTACGCCCTTTTTTAGGAGGTAAAAAACCCTCAAAACAAAAGCGATCTGTAGGCAATCCGGCTTGCGCCAAAGCAGGCACAAAGGCTGTTGCCCCGGGCAAGCATTGCACCACCAACCCCGCTTGTCGGCAAGCCCTGACCAATAAAAACCCCGGATCTGAAATACATGGTGTACCAGCATCCGACACCAAGGCAAACTGCTGACCTTGTGCCATCGCCTTAATTAATCGCTCTACAGTTTGGTGCTCGTTAAATATATGATAGCTTTGCAACGGGCGGTTGATTGATAGATGTTTTAACAAAACACCCGTTTTGCGTGTATCTTCTGCCAAAATAACATCCACCTGCTGCAATACTTTAATAGCTCTGAGGGTAATATCTTCTAAATTGCCTACCGGAGTAGGGACTAAGAACAATGAAATTTTTTCATCCATAAATACGTCATTTTACCGCTTTAGAAACTTTGTTTATAGACAAGCAATGTAATTTTTCACTAAATTTAATTACTCCTTGCTTTTTTCAATTGCAAAGCTACAACTTAACAATACTTGTTTTATGAAAATTAATGGACAGCGGATTATTCTAACCGGAGCAGCCTCGGGCATTGGCAAAAGCTTGCTGCAACGCCTTAGCTTGTATGATTGTCAAATTTTTGCAGTCGATATTCAACCCGAGCAATTGCAAACGACTATCAATGCTTTAGAGAATAATGCCGCAACAATACACGCTTTCGTGGCCGACCTCACACTGCCGCAAGCGCTTGACGAACTTTTTGAAGTAGCGCAGCAAACCTTAGCAGGCATTCCTGATATTTTCGTAGCTAATGCCGGTTTTGCTTACTATGAGCAATTCCCTATCAAGCCCGATTGGAGGCATATCGAGAAAATTTTTCAGCTCAATGTGTTTTCGCCTTTGTATGCTTTACAAAAAATGCGTGAATTAAACGGCAATCGACCTTACTATGTATTGATGACTGCATCGGCGATGGCCAAATTGGGTATGCCGGGATATGCGTTATACGCTGCAACAAAAGCAGCTTTGGGCAGATTTGAAGATGCGTACCGTTTTGAACCTTCAGACAAAGGCCGACTCGGATTGGTATATCCTATTGCCACAAAAACGAATTTTTTTCAAGCCACAGGCCATACAGAAGTACCGGTGCCTTTCCCTTCACAAACAGCAGAACAAGTTGCTGAAGCTATGCTCAAAGGTATTTTGAAAAATAAAAGAGCTATTTATCCTTCCCTGCTTTTCAGGATAAGTAGGTTTCCACAGGCATTTTTTGAATGGATTTCAATGCCATACCAGTTTTACTATGCTCAAGTACTTCAGAAATGGCTTGCTAACAAACAAGAACCTTAAGCTGCCTTAGCCAAAGCCTCTTGCTTAGGTATGGTAACCCTAAAACAAGTTTGATTGTGCTGGAACGAAACCAATTCAATGATCCCATTGATTTTCGAAATCGCAATGTTTGATTTGTATAACCCTAACCCAAACCCTTGGAAGCCGTCAGTTCCTCTGAAAAACATGTCAAACACCTTGGGTGCTACTTCTTCTGTGATGCCCTTGCCGTTATCAGTAACATTGATTTCCCATCGGTTAGGTTTTTCCACTACTTCAATAGCTATAAGTCCTCGCGAATTAGTCGAATCATTATGACAAAGGAATGAATTTTGGATAGCATTTCTGACCAAATTATCCATCACAATATCCAACATATCGAAATCTGTGGTTAAAAATAGCTCATCAGGTACAGAAACTCTGAAGTCCATAAATTTATACCCTTCTGTACGGTTATGACTTCTGACCAACTTGTTGAAGTATTTTCTTAGATCTGTATTTTCAAGCCTTACTTTATGATTTCTGATTTCTCCTATTTCTATGACCCTAAAAAGCAATTCTTCTGTTTTTTGCAAGATGCCTTTCTGCAATTGGAAACAGTTGCGTAATTTCTCATCTTGGGTTTCCATCAAGCCAATATTAGCCAATCCATCAATTGAGGCCAATGGACCGCGTAAATCGTGCGAAGCTTTGTATAAAAAAGTATCTAATTCTTGGTTGGTCTTCTGTAATGCCTCGTTGAGCATTTCATACTTTTGAGTTCGCTCAGCTATTTTGATTTCTAAGGCTTGGTTGAGCTTATTTTTCAATCGGATTCGGTAATACACAAAAATGAGCACACTCACCAATACTACAAACAACAATGATAAGGAAATAATGATAAGCTGATTGTTAACAATGGCTAATTTCTGAACTTGGTTAACGTTGAAAAGACTTTCTTTTTCGCTTTGCAACATAGCCATCTCTTTTTCTTTACTTTGAAGCGCAAAACGAGTCTCTGTTTCGGCAAGGAGTTTATGCTTTTGTGCAAAATACATCGAATCTTCCATCACTTTGTAGCGCTCATAGTAAGTAAGTGCCTTTTGATAATCTTCCTTACTTTTATAAACCTCGGCAAGGTTATACATTACATCCTTTTCCAATGCTTTCAATCCGTTTTTTTGAATAGCAGGCAGATTTTCTTGGAGGATTTCTTCTGCTTTTTTCAACTTATTCTGTCGGAGTAAGACATTCGCTAAGTTGATTTTTATGCTGAAAGTTGTCCAATTTTGAGACTGTTGTTGGCTGATTTCCAATGCTTTTTCAAGCAAATCTTGCGCCTTTACATAATCTTTCTGGGCTGCATAAACCAAAGATAAGTTTTGATAAACCCCTGACAGGGCAGCATACTGCTGATATTGCTCTCTGATTTGAATTGACTTATCAAAGTATTTTTTGGCTTGTAAGTAGTCTTTCAAATTGAGATAAACACCTCCTAAATTATTGCAAATATTCCCTAAAAATATTGGAGAGTTAATCTTTTCAGCTACTTTTAGAGACTTTTCTAAAAATTCAAGTGCTTTAGGGAAATCCCCAATTTGGGTGTAAAAAATACCCAAATTACGATGTGTTTCGGCCAACCAGTATTCGTTTTTGGCCTCTTCTGCCAACTGTAGGGCTTTGTATAGGTATTCAGGTGATTTGAAATAATCGCTTATCTGGGCGTATGCAATCCCTAATTGGTTATAATTTTCGATCAAATACCTTGTCTGGCTATTCGATTTAAAATAATCAGCTGTTTGCAACAATAAAGAAATTCCTTCATCAATTTGACCTGCTTGTACATTCAAAAAACCTAACTTTTGAGTTGCTTGCGCAGCCCAATTATTTTGTTGCTGCGCATTTGCCAAGGTCAAAGCCTCTTTGTAAGCGCTCGCAGCTTGCTCGAAAGAAGCCGTGAGCAAATGGATGTCTCCTATTTGTAGTAAAATACCAAGCCTTTGCAAATCTTGTTTAGACAAGGTTTTTAACTGAGCATTGAGCTTCTCAATCTTTTTTGCAGGAAGTAGAGAGTCCTCATTTACTTTGGCCAAAGCAAATGAGGACGAAATCAAAAAAATAAACAAACAATTTAGAAATGTAGAATAATATAATTTCATGCAAAATATGGACAAGATCTACCTCAATTAAACGGAAATTTAAAAAAAAGTAATCAAAAATTTCTTTTTCCCACTTAGTTTTTGGAAAATAAAAAAAAACAGGCTTAAAAACCTGTTTTTTAATAAATATAAAACTTTTTTTTAGCGAAGACCAGCTTTTACATCATTAATTTGCTGTTGGATGGTTTTGATCTTCTCATAATCACGGGCAGCTTTCTTTTTATTCCACTCTTTGGAAAGCTCGCCTTTCAATTGGTTCAATTGCTCCATTTTCTCTTTCATACTATATTGATCTAAAATGTGTAAATTGTCTTTTTCAAAATAAGGCTGTAAAGTTAATACGCTTTCAACAACTTACCAAGTTTTGCCCCTTGTTCATCAAAGTTGGAGTATCACCTGCCAAGTAGCCCAATGCCCAAATAAAAAATAAATCATTCCGGCAACTCACAAAACTTTTTGCAGAAATTTGTGTTGTATGCACTAAGAAATTTTATATTTGCAAGCCAATAGTATGCTTGCATACTATTATTTAATTCTTCAAGCAATCCCATTTAAACACATTTTTAAACTCAAATCAAATTTTTATTATGGCTGAAGCGTATATTTTCGATGCCGTCCGCACACCAAGAGGCCGTGGCAAAAGCGATGGCACTCTGCATCAAATACAGCCCGTGCGTTTGCTTTCTACTGTTTTAAACGCATTGCGTGAACGCAACAACTTAGATACTTCTTTGGTGGACGACTGCATCATGGGTTGTGTGGCTCCTGTAGGTGAACAAGGAGCAGATATTGCCCGTACTGCCATCATCGATTCTGGCTTTAATCAAGAAACAGCCGGGGTACAAATCAACCGTTTTTGCTCATCGGGCTTAGAAGCCATTAACATGGGTTCGGCTTATGTGATGTCGGGTCAGTCGCGTATGATTGTTGCCGGTGGTGTAGAGTCTATGTCCCGTATTCCGATGGGATCTGATGGGGGTGCTTTATTTACTAACCCTGAAATTATTTCTAAGCATAAAATTGTTCCACAAGGAATTTCCGCAGATTTGATTGCTACCAAATATGGCTACAGCCGTGAAGCCGCCGACAAATTTGCTGCTGAATCAGTTCGCAGAGCCTATTATGCTCAACAAAATGGACATTTCAAAAAATCAATCGTTCCTGTAAAAGATAACTTAGGAATGGTAGTATTAGAACAAGATGAAACCATCCGGCCTGAAACTACTGTCGAATCGCTCTCTCAACTGAAAGCTTCTTTTGAAATGATGGGGCAAATGGGCGGTTTAGATGCCTTAGCCTTGCAAAACTATCCCGAAGTAGAGCGCATCAACCATATTCACCACGCCGGAAACTCTTCCCAAATTGTAGATGGTGCAGCGGCTGTATTGATTGGCTCGAAAGAAGCCGGTGAACAAGCCGGTTTGAAGCCTCGTGCCAAAGTTCATTCCTTCACCATTATTGGTTCTGAGCCTACTATTATGCTTACAGGACCGGCTCCTTCAACTCGTAAGTTATTGAAAAAGAACGGAATGAGTATTTCAGACATCGACTTGTTCGAGGTTAATGAAGCATTTGCGGTTGTACCTATGCTATACATGGACGAATTAGGTGTGGACTATGCAAAGGTCAACCCGAATGGTGGCGCCATTGCTTTAGGACACCCCTTAGGCGCTACCGGTGCTATGTTGTTAGGCACTGTTTTGGATGAGTTAGAGCGCCAAGATAAAGAGTTTGGCTTAGTCACACTTTGCATTGGTGGCGGTATGGGTATTTCAACCATCATCCAACGTTTATAATTTTTTCGCGAACCGGTATTATACTGCCGGTTCTTTTTATTGATTGTAATTTTTTAACATCCAACGTTAATTCAATTTTCTATGATAGACTATAAAGTAGATAACGGCATTGCCATTCTTACTTGGAATATGGAAGGACCTATGAACGTCCTT
>DMHB01000137.1:0-394 GCA_003449595.1 Microscillaceae bacterium
AGAGCGTATTCCTCAATCGCTACCCGAAAACGTCCCCCCCGCCACCGAAGAGTAAATACTCATTAAGCAACCCTTTTCGGAATATATTTGTTGTTTTACAGTTAGTGCTATGGTTACATAGCTCGTCCGATTGCTCACCCATTATTTATATACCCCATGCGTCCGCCCAGAAGAGACAAAAAATTTACCCAACAATCAAGCTTTCAAAAACCTTTCAAAAAATTTAAAGATAGCATTCAGAAGGCGACCCAGTTTGATAAAACTAAAAAGAAATTTTTTAAAACTGATGCCAATGCCACTGAACAACAAGGGGGGCAGTTTAAAAAGAATACTTTTTTTAAAGAAGGCAATTCTTATCCTAAGAAGCGCTACGGCGAAAGTAGCGAGGGACAAT
>DMHB01000137.1:714-2921 GCA_003449595.1 Microscillaceae bacterium
GGCGAAAGTAGCGAGGGACAATACGGCAAGAAGAAATTTGAAAGTGGCAGTGGCGGCTTTGGCCCTAAGAAGCGCTATGGCGAAAGTAGCGAAGGACAATACGGCAAGAAGAAATTTGAAAGTGGCAGTGGCGGCTTTGGTTCTAAGAAGCGCTACGGTGAAAGCAGCGAAGGACAATACGGCAAGAAGAAATTTGAAAGTGGCAGTGGCGGCTTTGGCCCTAAGAAGCGTTATGGCGAAAGTAGCGAGGGACAATACCGCAAGAAAAAATATGAAGGAGGGAGCAGCGGCTTTGGCCCTAAGAAGCGTTATGGCGAAAGTAGCGAGGGACAATACCGCAAGAAAAAATATGAAGGCGGCAGCAGCGGCTTTGGCCCTAAGAAACGCTACGGCGAAAGTAGTGAAGGGCAGTATGGCAAGAAGAAATTTGAAGGCGGTAATAGTAGCTTTGGCTTTAAAAAGCGCTACGAAAAGTCAGACGATGCACAACAAGGTTCAGATTTTAAAAAGCGCAAATTTGATGAAAATTACAACAAGCCTAAATCCAAGTTTGTAGATAAATTTAAAAAGCCATTTCAAAAATCGGAAGGCTACAAACCCTATAAAAAAGAAGAAAGCACTGAGCAAAAAAAATATTGGAAACAACAAGGCGGGGACGAACAAGCTTCTTTTAGACCCAAAAGCAAATTTCAGGAAAGGCAGAAACCATATCAGGGTAAAAATGCCGGTTCTGCTTACCCAAAGCCAACTTTTTCCAAATCTAACAAGGCGAAAGAAATACCTACCCACAACCAAGGTGAAATACGATTGAATCGATTCATTGCCAATGCCGGCATTTGTTCGCGTCGTGAGGCAGACGAATTAATTCTTGCAGGCCGAATTATGGTAAACCATCAAGTAATTACCGAAATGGGTTATAAAGTTCAGCCTGGCGACGTCGTAAAGTACGATGGTAAAACCTTAAAAGCCAATAAGTTGGTTTACGTTTTGCTGAATAAACCCAAAGACTTTATAACCACAACCTATGATCCTGAGGGTAGAAAAACAGTGATGGATTTGGTGCGCAATGCCACTCAAGAGCGTATTTATCCGGTTGGTCGTTTGGATAGAAATACGACAGGGTTATTGTTGTTTACCAACGATGGTGAGTTAGCAGAAAAGCTTTCTCATCCTTCATACGAGATAAAAAAGGTCTATTTAGTGGAGCTTGATAAAGGTCTTACGCGTGAAGATTACCAGGCTATGCTCAAAGGAGTAACTTTGGAAGACGGTTCCGTAAAAATTGATAAGTTAGATATTTTAAGTGCCGACAGCAAGTTTATAGGCATTGAGATTCATTCAGGCAAAAACCGTGTAGTTCGCCGTATTTTTGAGCATTACGGATATGAGGTAGTTCGTTTAGATCGTACCATGTATGCCGGTTTGTCTAAGAAAGATTTGCCAAGAGGTAATTGGAGGCATTTGAGTGAGAAGGAAATTATTTTTCTCAAACATTTTGCTTGATAGTCCTTTTTTGTCAGCATTGTTGAATTGCTCAGGCTTTTGAATTTTTGTAATTTAGAAGCCTGATTTCATTTATTTTATTTTCTATGAAAAACTACCCCGGCTTACTACAATTTGGTTTGATAATTTGTGCGTGGTGCTTTGCTTTTGCCAATCCTGCCCAAGCACAATACAAAAAAGCATTGGAATACTTTGCGCGTGCTGAGTACGAAGATGCTATTCCTATTTTTAGAGCGTGTTTGAGCAAGCCCAAATTTGCAACGCGGGCAAACTACCGCTTGGCTGAATGTTACCGCAGGTCGAATAGAATGGGACAGGCCGAGTTTTTTTATAAAGCAGCCTTAGATGGCAATACTTATGAAGATGATGCGCGATTTTATTATGCGCAGGCCTTGAAAATCAATGGAAAATACAAGGATGCAGAACGAGAATTTAACGTGTACTCTAAAGCAGGTCGGGATGCTAATTTGGTTCGACTGGCTAAAGAAGAATTGAAGTTCATCAAAAACGTTGACTCGTTGCAAAGTTTACGCAATTACTATGAAATCAAGAACGTAGAAAGTGTCAATACGGCTGTGGCTGAGTTTTCGCCTGCTTTTTTTGAAGGAAAAATGTTGTTTAGCACAGCCCGCAAAGAGGGTGTTTTCAAAACTACCGGAGGTGGGTTTTATCGCATTTATAGTTTTCAATTTACTGATGCAGAA
>DMHB01000315.1 GCA_003449595.1 Microscillaceae bacterium
ATTTACAGGTTTGCTCAAAATATTTCAGCGCGCCATGGGTGTATTCTTCGCCATCGGCATAGTTTCCTTTAATAAAATACAAGGCTCCTAAGCGTTTGTTAGCAACGGCAAACCCGTCGGCATCGCCAAGACTTTCGGCCAAATCGTAGGCTTCTTTGGCAAAACCGCCTATCTCGTTGTAGCGCTCGGCTATGCCCAAGGCTTTGGTAAGGGCGTTGAGGGTGGCTACTTTTTCTTTGCCTTGTTGGTCGGGCAACAATCTTTTGAGGCTATCGATTTTATCGTTTTGCGCAAAGGCCGTCAGCGTAAAAAAAGCAGTTAGAAACGAAAGGATAAACTTTTTCATAAGCAATCAATTGAAAAAATAGTTTTTTTGGAAACTGATTTGAAGTAAATAAGTTCATTTCTTTCCAAAGGCTGTTGTAGATGCCTGTACAAAATTACGAAAAGCCACTAATAAAAAAGAAGACCTCGCGCAAAGCGAAGCCTTCTCTAAAATATACATCTACCAAAGTTTAGTCATTCAGATGGATAGAAATAGAATAGTTATCATCTTCATCGAGGCTATCCATATCAATATCCAAATAGTCTTTGATCAGTTTTTTGTATTTATCATACATCTCTGCTTGCACTACTTGGTCGTTGATTTTCAACTTGCCTTGGGTAGCTTTCAAGGTAAATTTGGTGTTTTGACTGTTCATTAATCCATCGGCTATGAGTTGATCTCTAAGCGACTTCTTTTGTGCCTCGGTCAATTTCTTGGAAGGGTTGTTGAGCACGACCCCTTTCAAACCATCAAAAGAGAAGGCGAAGTTCTTGGCTTGGTTTTCCATTTCCTTGCCCCATACTTCCATTTTTTTGCCATACTCTTCCATCTTCTTGCCATACTCTTGCTCAAACTTTTTGCCCCATTCTTCCATTTTCTTGCCATATTCCTCCCATTCTTCTTCATTCATATCGATTTGAATGTTGGGCATATCGGGCAGGTCGGGCATCATCACTTTGCCTTTCGGGATACGGATGACTTTGCCTTTGCGCTTCTTCGATTCGATTACATCGCTGAATTTGTTCAAATCTTTCTTGTTGATGTGCTTGCCTTTGATGATGAGCTGCTGCACATTGTCCTCGTCATCCATTATCAAAATATCGCCCTCATCGTCTTGGAAATCGAACTTAAAGTTTTTCACGATAGGCGGCATAGGAGGGAACGGCGGCATAGCGCCACCCAAAAATGCAAGCCCCTTCAATTTGCGCGTCGTATCGATGGAAACCGTAATGAGGTTGTCAGTGTCCTTTTTCCCGATTTTGATCTGGTTTTTATCAACCACAAACTCGTCTTGATAAGCCTCATACTGATTTTTGTCAATCAATTGGCCATCTTTGAAGACCATCACTTCGCCTTTTTTGTTGGTAACCAGCATAAATCCCTTGCCAAACCGGATGGTGTCGCCCAGTCCTACTTTGGTTACGTTGGCTTGGGTGGGGTCGTCTTTGGCATCGGCCACAGCCTTGTTGGGGTTGCCCGAGGCTTCGTCGGTAGCTATGTTTTGGGTTTGTTTATCGGCGGTTTTCGCGTCTTTTTTGGCCTCCCACTGGGTATTGGCTTGGAAAGAAGCCAGCACCAAGAAGCCCATCAACAAACAAGCCGACCAAAAGCCTTCCGAAAAAGTGGCGTTGCGGGTAGGACGTTGTACCAATCGCTTCACACGGCTGAGCAAGCTGCCTCGTTGGCCTGCAAAAGCTACGGCCATGTGTGGATTTTGCCACTGCATTTCGCCAATTAGGGTCAAGGTTTTTGCAAAATTGAAATTGTCTTGGGTCAAGCCGATGGCGATGTCGTCGCAGCAGTTTTCGCGCTCTTCGCGGATAATGCCCGAAATCCACCAAACAAAGGGGTTGAAGAATAAAAATATCTCGACCAACGATTGGGCTATGTTGACCAAATAATCGCTGCGGCGAATGTGTGCCAGCTCGTGCGCCAAGATACATTCTACCTGTTGCACCGACAGCCCTGTCAATGTACCCAAAGGCACTAAAACAACCGGTTTCAGAAATCCAATCACCATTGGTACTTGTACTACCGCCGATTCTAACAGCGGAACAACTCTTTTGACGGCTATTTTTTGGGCTATTTGGGCTACTTTTTCTTGCCAAATATGACTGGCAGGCTTGACGCGATAATGCTTCAGGCGTTGCAAGTAGGCCAAACCGCCCATAAAACGAAGCATCAATACGGCTACGCCCACCAACCAACCCAGTACAATCAAAGGCATGTGCTGGTTGAAATACAACCGGAAGGCTTCAAAAGCCCAGGCCCATTTGTCCCACGCCGAGCCGGTTTGCTCCATCGGGGGCAGGTTTTCTTGCAAAGCTTGCACGACAATCACACTGACAGGCGCATTATTTTTGTAAATGCTCGATTTGGGTGAAGCAGTGCTGTATAAATTGGTGAAAGTAATGCCAATCATAACCAACAACGCCAAAAGCCCCGAAACAGCGGCATAGTAACGTGTGTTCGACGAGTTCTTACGCAGCACTATTTGCAAAAGCGCCAAAATAAGGGCTATCGCGGCTGCCTGCCACAATGAGTGGATAATTGTCCAACCGATGCTATAGACTAAGCTTTCGGGGACAAGGTATTGCAATGCGTTCATTGGTTACCTCCTTTTTCTTTTTCAATTTGATCTAATAATTGACGAATAGCTTTGATTTCTTCTTGCGATGTTTTTTTATTGCCTAAGGCCTGCATCACTAATTTCATAGCCGAGCCACCAAAAACCGACTGCATCAGCTTATCTACTAAGTTTTTCTGCGTAACATCTTCGCTGATGTTGGCAGTGTAGGTATGGGTACGCTGGCTTTCGTCGCGTTTTAACAATCCCTTTTCAAACATCAATTGCATCATTTTCAAAGTAGTAGTGTAGCCTACTTCGCGTTGGGTGTTCAGCGCCTCGTTGACTGTCCGCACTGTCGAAGCACCTTGCTTCCATAAAATCTGCAGAATTTCTAATTCCGCCTCTGTGAGTTTTTGCATACTGCTGTATAGTTTATTGAATGATGTTGAACCACTTGTTTTTATCTACGAATACTTTCGTAACGCAAATATACTACGATGAGTTTCGTATATGAAAATTTTTCTACGATAATTTTCGTAGAAAAATCAAAAACAGCCCACAGTATGCCAAAAATAGATATTTTGCAGGGTTCGGAGCAATCCATAAGTTATCCACAACCCTATGGCCCAGTACACCCACTTATGGGCAAAATAGGGCGAGAGCATCGCGCCAAGCAGCAGCAACACCGCAGGATAGGCCAAGGCCAAGTAGCGCTGGGCTTCCTCGAAGGGTACTTGGGTGATGCCTTGCATCAGCAACAAATAAGCCAATAGCGGTACCAACAAGCTGGTGAGGTGTAGGCGCTGAGGGGTTGACCAAGGCTGCCGGGCAGCCCACCGAAGCCCCATCGCTAAAGCGATACAAAAAACAGCCACCCGCCACCGAAAAGCCACCAAAGCCGGAAGAAACCAACGACTCAATTCGTCGAAATACACCCGTATATTTTGTTTTTCGGCCCAACTTTGTTGCCAAGCCTCGCCCGCCATCGTGTGGAGGTTGGCCGATCCTACTTGCCAGCCCCAAGCTGTCCAAACTGCCCAAGGCAACAGCGCCCCAGCCGCATAGCCCAAGGCTTCGCCCCAGCGCTGCGCCAGAGATACCTCCCTGCTGCGCCAAAACAACACCGATGCTGTACCTACCACCCAGAAAATGCCCGCGGTGCGTTGCAAATTCATCGCCATCGCGCAAAGCAACAAGCCTCCCCAATCGGAACGCTTGGGTTGGCCAACCCAACGCAGCAGCAACCAAGTGTGTAGCATCCAAAAAGCCAGAAAAACAGGCTCAGACCAAATAAACCGATGTACTAAATGAAGCGGCGTGGCGACAGCCCAAGCCAGCAGCAGTGCTTGACGCAAGCGGAGCGGCTGCACCACCAACTCGGCACAACGACCAAAAAATACCACCGAAACCACCAATGCCAGCAGGTTGACTCCATAAGCCCAGCGCTCCATACCCAGCCAAGCCCCCAGCGCCAACAGCCATCCCTGCAAAGGCGGACGCTCAAAGCCCGGCAGCAAAGCCGATTGCCCTGCCCAAAAAGCACCGGCTTGCAGGTAAATCGTAGAGTCGTAGGTTTGTCCCAGCCCGCAAGCATTGGCATAGGCAAACAGGCCTACGGCAAGGGCTATGCACAACCCATTGAATAAACGGGTAGGAATAAAAGGCATTGGTTTTTTGGCTAAATTTGTCGAAAACTAAGCAAATTATCGATGATTCAACCTGAGCAACCCCAATTTTCGCATTTGGATGCCCACAACCAGCCTACAATGGTGGACATATCGGCCAAGCAAGCCACCCAACGACTGGCGTTAGCCGAGGGGCGTGTGCTTCTTCCGCCCGAAGTGTTGGCCTTATTGCAAGCCGGCGACATACAAACCAAGAAAGGGGCGGTGTTTCAAACGGCCATCATTGCCGGCACGATGGCGGCCAAAAAAACTGCCGACTTAATTCCCTTTTGCCATCCGATTAGCTTAGAGCGTTGCCACCTATCGGTCGCCTTAGACGAAGCACAAGTGGTGGTTATCAGGGCTGAGGTGGGCATCAGCGCCAAAACCGGCGTAGAAATGGAAGCGCTTACGGCGGTGAGTGTGGCAGCCCTAACGGTTTATGATATGTGCAAAGGGGTTTCGCCGCACATTGAAATTCAACAGATTCGTTTATTGCAGAAAACCGGTGGAAAAACCAACTATGAAGCTCGATAACCACCCAACCCAAGCGCCTTTGTATGGACTGGTGTTGGCCGGTGGACAAAGCAGCCGAATGGGGCAAGACAAGAGCAGTTTGCAGTATTTTGGCAAAACCCAACGTCAGCATTTGGTCGATTTGTTAGCTCCTTTTTGTAAGGAAGTATGGGTATCGGCTCGTGCTGAACAAGCCCAACTATGGAACGACGGGCTGCCGTATTTGATAGACGATGCCGATTGGTCGGATAGGTTGAAAGGACCCATTTTGGGAATTTACAGTGCGATGTTGCGCTTTCCCGAAGCAGCTTGGTTGGTAGTAGCCTGCGATTTGCCTTTTGTGGATGATCGCGCTTTGGGCGATTTGTGTGCCGCCCGCGACGCCTCCCAATTGGCCACAGCCTACCAGTCGCCAGAGGAGGGGTTGCCCGAGCCTTTGATTGCCATTTGGGAACCTGCGGCGCGTGTGTTTATCGACCAGGTCATTGCCAACGGTCTGCGATGCCCGCGCAAAATATTGATGCAAGCCCAAGCCAAATTGGTGGTGCCTTATGATGCCCTGGTAATAAGCAATATCAACTATGCTGCCGAGTATGAGGCTGTCAAAAATAAGCTAAAACCTTCTTAATCGGCAGTTGGTTAGAATGTGGTATTTCCAAAAAGTATATTTTTTTAAGCTTGTCCACCAAGCGTTGGTGAGCGGTTTTCTATTTTAAACCTACGTCTATGTTACAATTTGCACAAAAACAACCAGAAGTATTACACCTCCAACGGCTTGCGGGCGTAAGACACCTGGGTGTCAAGCGTTCTGCTGTTTTATTGTCGGTTTTGGGGTTTTTATTTGCCGCGCTGCCCCTCTATTGGGCGTATTTTCGCTTGGGCAAATTGTTTCAAATTTCAGCCATCTTGCTCATTTTGTTATTTGTGCTGGCGGCGGTGTTGGCCTTGATGTACTGGCTCAACCCATTGGGCCGCGACAGATACATCGAAATTCATCGCCAAGAGCGGAAAATTTATGTAAAAGAGCAAGGCTTGCGCCAGACCAAGCACTACCACTTGGATCTTAGCCAATTGCAAAGTTTAGAACTGGAAGAACCTACGCCTTGGAAAATGCGCACTGTGTTGAAATTCAAAGATGGCAAATCGTGGGTGCTCGACGAAGGCGACCCCATAGTGCAACAGCGGCAAATTCCTGAATTAGTGAAGTTTTTAGGAATGGAGGCTGCTTCCTAAAAATTGGCTATTTTTTGAACAAACCACTGCCCCATTGCCAAGTCAGCGCCGATAGTACCACCACCGCACAACCAACAAAATTGAGCCATAGGTAAGCAATATTGGCATAAAAAAACAGGAAGAAAATAATGCCTTGCCCTACAAATACCGCAGCAAAAGCCGCTTGGGTTTTGACATAGCGCACATAAAACGCCAAAAGAAATATGCCTAAGATGGTGCCATAAAACAATGACCCTAAAATATTGACTGCCTCGATCAAGGTGCCTAAACGTCCGGCCAGCTGGGCAAAGAAAATAGACATAATGCCCCAAAACAGCGTCAAACCCTTTGAAACCCAAATGTAATGGTCGTCGCTGGCATCAGGTTTGAAACTGCGCTTGTAAATATCGATCAAGGTGGTAGTCGAGAGGGCGTTGAGTTCGGACGAAGCCGTGGACATAGAAGCCGCAAAAATGACCACGATGAGCAAACCTACCATTCCGGCGGGCAAATAGCGGGTAATATAATCCAAGAAAATATAGTTCGTATCGTTGGTATTGGCGGTTGGGTCTTGCTTTTTGAGCAGGTCTTGGGCTTGTTGGCGGTACGCTTGGGTTTGTTTGACGGTTTGGTCGTATTGCGCTTTTTGCGAAGCTGTTGCCGTGCCGTTTTGTTGGGCGGCCATCAGGGTTTTGGCTTGGGCTTGTTGCAGGGCAAAAGCTTGGTTGTATTGGCTTTCGATGCTCGAAAAATCTTGTTTTAGTTCGCTGTTGCGAAGTTTTTCGATAGACGAGGGATTGAATAAAATGGGCGGCTGTTGGAACTGATAAAACACAAACAGCATAGCCCCGATGAACAAAATGCTGAACTGCATCGGGATTTTAAAAATGCCATTGAACAACAACGCCAAGCGGCTTTGCGCGATGGATTTTCCGCCAAGGTAGCGCCCCACTTGCGACTGGTCTGTGCCGAAGTAGGCCATCTGCAAAAAGAAACCACCAATCAGTCCTGACCAAAGGTTGTAGCGATTGTCTAAGTCGAATTTGAAGTCCATCGTGTTCAGCTTGTCATTGATACCGGCAAAGCGGACGGCATCGTAGAGCGACACATCGGGCGGCAAACCGGCCACAATCCACACCCCGGCCAAGGCCATTCCTATCAAAATGACTCCCATTTGGAGTTTTTGCGTTTGGCTGACCGCTTCCGAACCTCCGGTAACGGTATAAAGCACTATGACCAAGCCGGAAATAAGGTTGCCCCAGAAGACATCCCAGCCAAACATAGCCGACAAAATAATGACGGGTGCGGCGATGCTGATACCGGCAGAAAGGCTGCGCTGGATTAAAAACAAAAAGGCCACTACAGTCCGTACTTGCACATTGAAGCGGGTTTCTAAATATTCGTAAGCCGTATAAACGTGCAATTTGTAGTAAATAGGCACCATCGTAGCCGAAACCACGATCATAGCCAAGGGCAATCCCAAATAAAACAACACAAAGCGCATTCCGTCGGTATAGGCTTGGCCTGGCACCGATAAAAAAGTAACTGCGCTAGCTTGGGTAGCAATGATGGATAAGCTAATGGTAAACCACGGCAAGGAATTGCCGGAGAGCAAAAAACCATCTACACCTTTTTGTTTGCGGCTTTTCCAAATGCCATACAGCACAATGAAGGCCGTAGTGCCGATGAGCACCAACCAGTCTAATGTTTTCATTTAAAATAAGTTGAAAACCAATACAAAAACAAAATGACCAATAACAATTGGAGACCTACTGCCCAATACATTTGAGACCAGGTTTTGAAAAATGGAGGAAAGTCTGGATTCTGTTTTTTTGGAGATTTGGCCATAGGTGTTTAAAAATCTGCCCATTTGGTAGGCGGTAATTGCAGTAGTTTTTTGAGCAAAGATTTTTCCTGCAAGGCAAAAGTAATCAAACAAAACTGATGCTTGGGGGCATATCGACCAATTCGGATGAAAAATTTGCGGATGCGGTCTTCGTGGTGGTTGGTTTCTTCGGGTCTGAGGGCTTCGGGCTGGCTGCGCTGGTGCATATAGTTGACCAATGCTTTGAAAAATTTGAGCAGGTAATGGGTGTGCATAAAATTGGTTTTTCCCATACGGCGCAATTGGCGTTGCAGGGAGCTGTAGCCTTGCAAAAAAGCTTCTTGTTTCATCAACAGCACATACATCAGCAGTTGCAATTGTTTGATTTCCAACAGCGCCACTTGGTGTCGTTTGAAGGTAATGTCTTGGTCGAGCTGGGCCAGCACGGCTAAGGCAGGTTCATATTGGCCTTCAAAATAAAGCCCCATCGCTTTGTGGGTAAAATAGAGGATGTATTGGGGAATGTTATGTACATCGGGCACATAGTTTTTGAGCAATGTGGCTGTTTCTTGGTACAAATGCCCTTGTTGGTTGAGCCGAGTGGCGCGGCGGATGCTTGAAATGAGCAGCAAGCCCGGAAAAGTATAATTGTCGAAGTTGGTAAGCA
>DMHB01000363.1 GCA_003449595.1 Microscillaceae bacterium
CCGCAGGTATTCAGACCTGTGGCTCAAACAAAAATACAAAAACGGATGTAATCGATGGGCAGCCTGAGGCGCAAATGCAGGGTAGCTATAGACTTTGTAAACAAGTGTAAGCAAATAAACAGATCCGATTTTTGGAAACTACCCATCCTTAGTTTTTTTGCTGGCTACGTTTTGCATTTTAACCCGTCTCTCTAAACAAATCCCTTGGGGCTTTAGTAGTAGTAAAGTGATTTCTTGTTAATTTTGCAAGCACTATGGCAAATCAAAATATTCGAAACTTCTGCATCATTGCCCACATCGACCACGGCAAAAGCACTTTGGCCGACCGGCTGTTGGAATTTACCCAGACCGTAAGCAAGCGCGATATGCAAGCGCAACTCTTAGACGATATGGACTTGGAGCGCGAGCGCGGCATTACCATCAAAAGCCACGCTATCCAGATGGACTACCTCTACAAAGGTGAAAAATACGTCATCAACCTCATTGATACCCCCGGCCACGTCGATTTTTCTTACGAAGTATCGCGGTCGATTATGGCCTGCGAAGGTGCGCTGCTGATTGTAGATGCCTCGCAAGGCATTGAAGCACAGACCATTTCTAACTTATACTTGGCTATTGGCAATGATTTAACTATTATTCCGGTATTAAACAAAATCGACCTGCCCCACGCCCGTCCCGAA
Organism: Microscillaceae bacterium; assembly: GCA_003449595.1. Lineage (GTDB taxonomy): Bacteria > Bacteroidota > Bacteroidia > Cytophagales > Microscillaceae > UBA8158. Next base: position 681 of record DMHB01000363.1, read on the forward strand.
GAAGTAGCCGACGAAGTGATGGACTTAATCGGCTGCGACCGCGACGACATCATTTTGGCCAGTGGTAAGGAAGGCAAAGGAATCGACAAAATATTGGAAGCCGTCGTTGAGCGCATTCCTGCGCCCAAGGGTGTCGAAGAAGATCCCCTGCAAGCGTTGATTTTCGACTCAGTGTTCAACTCTTTCCGAGGCATCGAGGTTATTTTCCGTGTTTTCAGCGGCGAAATCCGCAAAGGCGACAAAGTAAAATTTGTGGCCACCGGTCGCGAATATGAAGCCGACGAAATCGGCATTTTACGCTTAGACAAAGAACCCCGCGATGTGATCAAAGCCGGCGACGTGGGCTACTTGATTTCGGGCATCAAACAAGCCCGCGAAGTAAAAGTGGGCGACACCATTACCCACGTGCAGCGCCCTTGTCAGGATATTGTGAAAGGTTTTGAAGATGTGAAGCCTATGGTATTTGCGGGTATTTATCCGGTAGAAACAAGCGAATATGAAGACCTGCGCGAGGCCGTAGAAAAACTCCAGCTCAACGATGCGTCGCTGGTATGGGAGCCCGAAACCTCGGCAGCTTTGGGCTTTGGTTTCCGTTGCGGATTTTTAGGAATGCTGCACATGGAAATCGTACAAGAGCGCTTAGAGCGGGAGTTCAATATGACGGTCATTACAACAGTGCCCTCGGTGCAGTTCAGGGTGTATGACACCAAAGGCGAAGAAGTGGTCGTTCAAGCCCCTTCGGATATGCCCGATCCCAATTTCATTGACTTCATCGAAGAGCCTTTTGTCAAAGCCCAAATCATCAGCAAATCCGACTATGTAGGGCCTTTGATTACGCTGTGTATGGAAAAACGCGGGGTGCTTGTCAACCAAAGCTACCTGACCACCGACCGCGTAGAGTTGATTTTTGAAATTCCTTTGGCCGAAATTGTATTCGATTTCTTCGATAAACTCAAGACCATTTCGCGTGGCTATGCTTCCTTAGATTATGAATTGATCGGCTTCCGCGAGTCGAAATTGGTCAAGTTAGACATTATGCTCAATGGCGAAAAAGTAGATGCCTTGTCGGCCATCGTACACCGCGACAAAGCCTATGAATGGGGCAAACGCTTGTGCGAAAAGCTACGCGAATTGCTGCCACGCCAGATGTTCGAAATTGCCATTCAAGCCGCCATCGGCACCAAAATCATCGCCCGCGAAACCGTGAAAGCCATGCGCAAAAACGTATTGGCCAAGTGTTATGGAGGCGATATTTCGCGCAAGCGCAAACTCTTGGAAAAGCAAAAGAAAGGAAAAAAGCGTATGCGCCAGGTAGGTAGTGTAGAAATACCGCAAGAGGCATTTATGGCTGTCCTCAAATTAGATTAAGCACACACACAACTCATTATTTTTTTTGGTATGATGTTTAAAAACTTCAAAAACGTTGACAAGTGTACCTTTGGCAGAGGTACATTCAATAAATTGGATGAAATTTTAGCCCCTCATCGCAAGGCCGATAACCCTGCGATGATTTTTTTGGTGGACAATTATTTTGCCGGCAAGCCCTTTACGCAGCGTGTTCCGGCGCAAGCCCACGATATGGTGTTGTTCATTGATGTCGATCCACACGAACCCACCACCGAACAAATCGACGCTTTGCGCGATAAGATTTTAGCCGAAAAAGGGCTTCCTTCCGGCGTGGTAGGCATTGGCGGCGGTAGCATTATGGACATCGCGAAAGCGGTATCGTTGATGCTGACCAACGAAGGCTCGTCTCAGTTGTACCAAGGCTTGAATTTGATCAAGAAAGAAGGCGTTTACCACGTAGGCGTGCCTACCATTTCGGGCACGGGGGCTGAGGTTTCGATGACGGCTGTGCTGACCGGCCCGGAAAAGAAATTGGGTTTGAAATGCGATTGGACGGTTTTTAACCAGATTGTCCTCGACCCCGAACTCATTGCAGAAGTGCCGCGCAACCAGTGGTTTTATACCGGTATGGACACCTACATCCACTGTGTGGAGTCGATGACAGGCCACCTAAAAAACACCTTTAGCGAGGCGTATGGCTACAAAGCGTTAGACCTTTGCCGCGAGGTGTATCTGGGCGAAGGCAGCGGACAAAAACCTGACAACGATGATAAGTTGATGGTCGCGTCTTATTTTGGCGGATTGAGCCTGAGCTATTCCGAAGTGGGCGTTTGCCACGCGCTGTCGTATGGATTGTCGTATGTATTTGGCACGCGCCACTGTTTTGCCAACTGCATTATTTTTGACCAGTTAGCAGATTATTATCCGGAGGGCGTGCGCGAGTTTAAGCAAATGGTAAAACACCACGATATTTTTATCCCCAAAAACCTGTCGAAAGAGTGGACCGATGCGCAGGTCGATAAAATGGCCGATGTGGCGCTGGCGCTTACCCACATGTGGAACCACGCAATGGGGCCTGACTGGAAAGACAAAGTAACCAAGCAGCAAATCAAAGATTTGTATTACCGGATGTAAACTACTGATTAGCAAATAGATCAGCAGAAGGAAATCTTGGCAGCAGCCAAGGTTTCCTTTGTGTTTTAAGTTAATTTTAAGTTTTGTTTTAGCTGAACATAAGCAAAGGATTGTATATTTTTTGCGTTGTTTGTAAAGTCTTTTGACGACGTTTTCACGATTACCAAACCAAATTTATTTGAATGGACTATATTTTAGAAGCCCAGGGCGTTTCGAAAAAGTATGCTTCGCACCAAGCCTTGCAAGAGGTAAGTTTGCAAATCCCTAAGCAATCGATTTATGGCTTGTTAGGGCCAAACGGTGCAGGCAAAACCACTTTTATCCGTATCATTACGCAGATTATTCCTGCCGATAGCGGCGAAATTCGCTTCGAAGGCGAGCTTTTAGCACCCAAGCACATTGGCCGCATTGGCTACCTACCCGAAGAACGGGGGCTATACAAGAAAATGAAAGTGGGCGAACAATTACTCTATTTAGCCCAACTGAAAGGACTGACTTACAAGCAAGCCCTCGAAAAAGCCAAAGCCTGGATGATCAAATTCGACATCAAAGAATGGTGGAACAAAGCCATCCAAGATTTGTCGAAAGGGATGCAGCAAAAAATTCAATTCATCGCCACGGTGATGCACGAACCCACCCTGATTATCTTGGATGAGCCTTTTTCGGGGTTCGACCCCATTAATGCCAACTTGATTCGGGATGAAATTTTGCAACTACGGGCGCAGGGTTGTACCATTATTTTTTCGACCCATAGAATGGAAACCGTCGAAGAGCTTTGCGACGAGGTAGCGCTGATTCACCAATCGCGCAAGGTGTTGGACGGCAGCAAACACGACATCAAGCAGCGCTACAAACCCAACCATTTCCGGGTGCAATATACAGGCAACCAACTTTTACCAACCACCACCGAGCAGTGGGAGGTGTTGTCGGATGTGGCTTTGTTGGGCAGCCAACGCGAGGCGATGCTACAACGCAAACAAACCGGAGCTACCAATCCTTTTTTACAAGCCTTGATGGAACAAGCTGATATTCAAGTATTTGAAGAGCAGCTGCCCGAAATGAGCGAGATTTTTATACGTGTAGTGGAAGAAAACACCCCCTCTTCTGCTGACAACCTTCACCCTTCAAAAAAATAAAAATATGCATACCATTTGGATTATTTTTCAGCGCGAATATTTGGTGCGTGTCCGCAAACGCACTTTCATTATTATGACCCTTTTAGGCCCATTGCTGTTTGCCGGGTTGACCATTGTGCCGGTGTGGGTTACTACCAATTTTCAGAAAACCAAAACCATCCAGTTGATCGACGAAAGCGGCTATTTTGCCAACCGCCTGCCTGATGGCAACCAATACAAGTTCAAATCGGTCGAAGGGAAAACATTCGAACAAGCCAAAGCTGCGCTTACCAAGTCCGATTTTGATGCGTTGTTGTATATCCCCAAAATCAACCTCGACCGTCCGGAAGGCATTGCGTTAGTTTCGCACAAAAACATCAGCCTCGACTTTGAATTAGACATCGAAAAACTATTGCGCAACACTGTGCGCGATGTAAAACTAATGCAAATAGGCATTCAGAAAGATGTGCTCGACAATGCCAACATCCAAGTAGGTGTCAACACAGTGAGCCTGAGCGAGAAAGGAGAAAAAAGCAGCAGTTCGGCAGCCACTTTCGGCATTAGCTTTCTGAGTTCGTTCATCATTTATATGGCCATTTTCTTGTATGGTGCCCAAGTGATGCGTGGGGTGGCCGAAGAAAAAGCCAACCGGATTGTAGAAGTTATGATTTCGTCGGTAAAGCCTTTCCACTTGATGATGGGCAAGATTTTGGGCATTGCCGCCATTGGCATCACCCAGTTTTTGCTTTGGATTGTCCTTACTTTTGGTATTACCTCGGGCGTGTATAGCTATTTCAAGTTAGACAGGTTTCAGGGTGCGCAATTAGAAGAAACGATGAAGCGCCTGCCCGAAGAGCGGCGTATGAAAGATATGCAACAATCGCGCGAAGTAGGGCAAATCGTAACCGCTTTGTCGTCGCTGAACTATGTGTATATCATCAGCGTCTTTTTGTTTTACTTTTTAGGGGGCTATTTGCTGTATAGTGCGATGTTTGCGGCGGTGGCTTCGGCAGTCGATACGGAGTCGGAAACGCAGCAATTTGTCTTGCCCATTTCGATGCCTCTGATTTTTGCATTCATTTTTGCGCAGGTAGTGGCTCGCGAGCCTGACGGCGTGCCGGCTTTTTGGCTGTCGATGATTCCATTTACCTCTCCCATTATTATGGTGATTCGCGCACCGTTCGGGGTGGCATTTTGGGAGTTGGCGCTTTCGATGTTGTTGCTGGTGGTTACTTTCGTGAGCATTACGTGGTTGGCGGGGCGTATTTACAGGGTAGGGATATTGATGTATGGCAAAAAGCCCTCTGTCAAAGAATTGTTCCGCTGGATGTTTTCAAAATATTGATCTTTTGCGATGTATATTCCTAAGTATTTTCGACAAGAAGATCCGGAAGTCATCCGTCAGTTTATAATTGCCAATGGATTTGCAACATTGGTGAGCCACTTGCCCGAAGGTCAACTTTGGGCAAGTCATATTCCGTTGGTGCTTGGCCAAAATGCACAAGGCGAGGATGTATTATGGGGACACATCGCCCGAGCCAATCCCCAATGGCGTGGTTTTGAGCAGTTTCCTGAGGTGATGGCTATTTTCAACGGGCCGCACGCCTATGTTTCGTCGGGATGGTATGACCACGAAAACGTACCTACTTGGAATTATATAGCGGTGCACGTCTATGGCCGGGTTGCTATCCTTACGGGAGAAGCTTTGTATGCTACCCTATCGAAAATGATGCATAAATATGAAGCACACCGCCCCCATCCGGTAGTATTAGAAAAGATGAATCCTCAGTTTGTCGCTAATCAAATCCGAGGCATCGTAGGGTTTGAAATTGCTATTACAGATATACAAGCCAAAGCCAAGCTTTCGCAAAATCGCGATGAGCCTAATCAGGAGCGCATCATACAAGCCCTTGAAGCCGAGGGAGACCCATTGGCCGCCGCCATAGCCCAAGCGATGCGGCATAACCAGCCCCCGGCTTAAATACAAGCCTTGCGTATTTGCAAATCAGCAGCAGAGTATTTAATTTTGCTATCCTTTTTGTAAAACGTTCAAGCAATACAATACTTTTTTTATGGGAAAAGGTGATATCAAATCAAGACGAGGTAAAATTTGGAGGGGGAGCTATGGCAAAACCCGTAAGCGTCGTTCTTTGCTCCGTAAGTTGAAACTGCAAAAGGCGGCTGCCCAAAAAAAGAAGGCATAACTTATCCAACTACCATCCTCGATCGTATGAATTTGCACACAAGGCTTTCAAAGGTTGATGCTTTGAAAGTCTTTTCTCATTTTTGCTCATAAACTCTACAAACTATGCAATTTCCTGATGATTTGATTCAGGTTTCTTTGAACCTCTTGCAAGTTGCCAAAAATGGTAAATTTGCGAAGACCTTCAAACACTATTTTCAGAACCTACCTTTCGACACCCTCAAAGAACAACTGAACACCCAAGAGCGGAAGTTGGCTTTTTGGATCAATTTTTACAATGCTTTTGTGCAAATTTTGTTGAAAGAAAGCCCCAGCCTGTACCGCAATCCTGAGGGATTTTACAAGAAAAAACAAATCCCGATGGCTGGCAAAAAACTGAGTCTATTCGACATCGAACAGTATATGATTCGGCGCACCGAAAATGGCCTGCAAAACCGACTGATGAGTAAGTTTTTCAAACAACTTCGTGCCGACAAAGCCGACCCCTTTGTTCATTTTTCGCTCAACGCTGCCAACGCCTCCAGTCCCGTTATTTATTATTACAACCCCGATACTTTGGCCGAACAGTTTCAGGATGCCGGCAAGGCGTTCTTGCAAAGTGAAGTGAGCTATCAGCCTAATAATCAAACCGTTATGCTGCCTGCTTTGCTCGAAACTTACCGCAAAGATTTCGGCGGCAAGAAAGGCTTAACCGACCTGATGAAAAGCTTGGGTTTTGTGCCGCAAGATGTGCAGAAAGTGAAACTGCGTTTCAAAAAACACGACTACACCATCAAGCTCAACCATTTTTGCGATATCATTCCCTTGGAAGAAGAATAATTTATGATAGACAACCGGCTTACTCGATTTTTTAAGCAAACCCCACATCCCGCCTTGACGGTATATTGCACTGCCGGATTTCCGACGCTGCACGACACTGTCCCTATTTTGGAAAGCCTGCAAACCGCCGGAGCTGATATTGTTGAAATTGGGATGCCTTTCTCCGACCCCATTGCCGACGGCGAAGTGATTCAACAAAGCAACCAAGTGGCGCTGCAAAACGGGATGACTATTAAGACATTGTTTGAACAACTACAAGGGTTTCGGCAAAAAGTCCACCTGCCTGTTTTGTTGATGGGCTATATCAATCCGGTACTGCAATATGGAATAGAGCGATTTTTTGAACACGCTGCCGAAGTAGAAGTCGATGGGGTAATTTTGCCCGATTTGCCTTTGGCAGAATATGAACGCGAGTATTTGCCCCTTTGCCGGAAATATAACCTTTCAGCCGTGTTTTTGGTAAGCCCCCAAACGGATGAAACACGCATCCGAAAAATTGATGATCTCACCGAAGGTTTTATTTACTTGGTGTCGTCGTCGAGTACTACCGGCAAAACACAGGGCATTCAAGCCGAGCAAATAAACTATTTCGAGCGCATTCGGCAAATGCAACTGAAAAATCCCAAACAAATTGGGTTTGGCATTGCCGATAAGGCCAGTTTTCAGACTGCTTGCCAATATGCCGAAGGGGCTATCATTGGCAGCGCGTTTATCAAAGCCATCGCGCAAAGCGCTGACTTGCCAGCCAGTATCCGGCAGTTTGTGCAAGGGCTGCGGTGAGTTGGGAAATATCCTCATCTGCAAAAAAGGCTGCACCACAATTGGTACAGCCTTTTTTGTTACATTAGGATGTCGCACTACCCTACTTCAACCCATTCAAGTTCTCGATGAGGCGGGCATAAAACTGTACCGATTCTACTACACAATCGACTTTGACACGCTCGTTGGTGCCGTGAACCCGCTTCAGGTCTTCGGAAGCAATGCGAATGGGCATAAACCGGTAAATGTTTTTACAAATGGGGATGAAACGGCGCGAATCGGTAGCGCCTACCACCAAATACGGTGCCACCAACACATCAGGAAATACCTCGCGGATACTTTGGTGGAGCGTTTGAAACGAAGGGTGGTCGGTCGGCGATACCGGCGAAGGATTTTGTCCCATCTGGCTTTTGCTTTGCGCTACAGCGATGCGTGGGTCGTTGATGGTTCGCTTGACGTGCGCCAAGACATCTTCGATGGTTTCGCCGGGAATGATGCGGAAATTGACCACCGCCTTGGCTTGGGTAGGGATCACATTGTCCTTGATTCCGGCGTTGAAAACCGTGGCGGCAGTAGTGGTTCGGAGTGCTGCGTTGCCCGAGTTAGATTTTACAAACTGGCTGCGCAAAAGGGGCTCTGAAATCCACAAATTACTAAACAGCAAACGCAAGAAGAAAGGCGCATCTGCCGCAATGAAATCGAGCATTTGGCGGGTAGCTCCTGCAATGCGTGCCGGCATTTGGTTGGCTTCCAGCCGTTGGATGGCAGCACTCAGCACCCCTACGGCAGTTTGTGGTGGGGGCATCGACGAGTGCCCGCCTTCGCCTTTTACAGTAAGCTCGACACTGCAATAGCCTTTTTCGGCGGTGCCAATCAACGCTACTTCTTGTTGGATACCCGGAATTGACCCTTTAGAAATCAGGCCACCCTCATCGACCACCATTTCAAGTTCAATTTTGCGGGCTTGCAAGGCTTCAACGATGGTTTGCGCCCCTAACCCGCCTACTTCTTCGTCGTGGCCGAAAGCCAGATAAATCGTTCTTTCAGGCTGAAAACCGTTTTTAACCAACATTTCTACGGCTTCCATAATCCCTATCAAAGATGTTTTGTCGTCGAGTGCGCCCCTGCCCAGCACATAGCCATTGGCTACTGTGCCCGAAAAAGCATCAAATTCCCAGTCTTTTTCCGAAGTTCCGTCCACCGGCACTACGTCTTGGTGGGCCAACAATAGAACAGGTTTTAGCGCTGTATTTTTGCCTTTCCAAGTGTAAAGCAGGCTGTATTTGGCAAAGGTTTCTTTGGTAAGCTTGGCCGTAAGGTTGGGGTAAATGCTGTCTAAATATTGATGAAAAGCCGTAAAGTTTTTCCCTAAATCATACATTTGGTTCAGGTTGTTGGAGATGGTTTTGTGCCGGAGTGCACCGCCTAAGTGATTGACTACTAAGTCTTTATCCACTGTTGCCTTGTTTGTTTTTACTTGGCCAAGTTGCTTAGAAGTTTGCCGCAAAGTGTTGAACAGCAGCATAGCAGCCAGCAACAACACAATCCCCAAAAGGGATAAAATAATTTTCTTGAACATTTTCAGTGTAATCGTTTAGTTTTAAAAGGTATCGAACCGATTTGCTAAGTTAAGACAGACTTTTGAAAACTACCAACATCAGCCTCTAACCTTGTTTTATTGATAGCCTTGGGCTTGTAGGTGAAACAACTCGGCATACAAACCATCGCGGGCAAGTAGTTCTTCGTGCGAGCCGATTTCTTGCATTTGCCCATTTTGCAGCACCAGTATCCGGTCGGCCATCCGAACGGTCGAAAAACGGTGCGAAATCAGGACAGCCGTCTTGCCTTGGGTAAGTTGCGCAAAGCGTTGAAACACCTCGTACTCGGCGCGGGCATCCAAGGCGGCGGTGGGTTCGTCGAGGATAATCAGCTGGGCTTCGCGCATGTAGGCACGCGCCAGGGCTATTTTCTGCCATTGGCCTCCCGAAAGGTCAACCCCATTGTCGAAGCGTTTGCCTAACATTTGCCCATAACCTTCGGGCAGTTGGTTGATAACCTCCTGCGCAAGGCTTTGGTGAGCCGCTTGCTCGACCAAGGCTTGGTTGGCGCGGTCGTCTATATTGCCTACCGCGATGTTGTCTTGGGCTGTCATCTGAAACCGTACAAAATCCTGAAAAATAGTACCTACCATACGGCGGTAGGCTTGCAAGTCATACTCCCGAATATCGACGCCATCCAACAAAATACGCCCTTCTTTGGGGTCATACAAGCGGGTGATAAGTTTGACCAAGGTGGTTTTGCCGGCACCATTTTCGCCAACCAAGGCTAATTTTTCGCCTGCTTGGAGGTCAAAAGTGAGGTTGCGCACGGCCCATTGTGCGCTGTTGGCATATTTGAAACTCACGTTTTCGAACCGGAAGCCTTTCTGTATCACCGTAGGCAAAGGCTTAGGCGCTTGGGGCGAAGTGATTTGCGGCTGGATGGCAAAAAAAGTAAACCAATCTTTGAGGTAAAGCGCATTTTGGGCTATGATGGCAAAGCGCGATAAAATACCTTGCAACAGGGCTTGTAATTTACTGAATGCGCCACTTAGGAAGGTAAGATCGCCTAAGCTGATAAGCCCAGCCACTGTTTGCCCTACAATCACCAAGTAAGCAATGTAATAGCCCACGCTGCCTAAGGTGCTGAAAAAAGTGCCCCACACTGCCCGCCGAACCACCAATTTGCGGTTGGCTAAATAATACTGGTGCGAAACCCAAGCAAAACGATCGATGATGAAATTGGACAAGCCAAAAACCTTCAACTCCTTGGCGGTTTCGTCGCTGGCACCTATGTAGCGCAGATAGTCCAACTCGCGCCGTTGGGGTGTCCACGAATACGCCATCGCATAACTGCGGCGGTCGAAATAATTTTCGGCAATGAAGGCCGGAATAACCGCCACCAGCAACAGCAAAATCAGCCAAGGATTGAAAAAAAATCAACCCTATCGAAAGCGTAATTACCCCAATGAT
>DMHB01000208.1 GCA_003449595.1 Microscillaceae bacterium
CCACCTGACACCTTGTGGCATTTTGGCCGCCATCTCCCCCCCGAGCCAACCCTGTTCGACCAGCAACAACCCGAACAACAAATTGCGTATTTGCAACTCATTTTTTTAGAAAAATCGCCCATCCAGAAAAACAAATTCGGGCAAGCCGAAATTACCATCACCGCCGAAAGCGATGCCTATGGTTTGCTGCAAATTCGCCTCAGCGATACGCGCTACTCCGACAAAGCCACCCACCAACTCACCGAAAATTGCAAGTATTTACGCGCCCAGCAGCCCATAGCGCTTACTCACCTAGCGCTCGAAGGCGATAAGTTGGCTACCTCGACCGACGAAACCTTGCTCATTGCCTTTCCCGATTATTTGGTCGATGCTTCGGCCATCGCCAAATGCTTTGAAAACGCCGAAAATGCCGTCTATCCTTATTTGTTAGACAAACTCAGCTTCTTTCAAGGCAACTTTTTTACTTTTACCGGTAATCTCATCAACCAAATCTTGGATTTATGGGTCAAAAACCCGGAGGTTTCCTTTGAAGATACTTTCCAGCAAGCGCTCCGGCTACACAAAGCCGAAGCGGTTTTGTACGATGCCGAAACCCTTGAGCAAATCGCGACGATGCTGCGGCCTCAGTTTGCACACATTCAGCAAGCCCTGCGCCCTTATTTGGGGCAAGTATTGCTGACAGAACCCAGTTTTTTAGCGCCTCAATTTGGCTTGCAAGGCCGTTTGGATTTGATGGTGCTGTATCCGCAACAACCCCAGCGCCGCGACATCATCGAACTCAAAAGTGCGCGGTCTTTCCCCGAAGCCCACGCAGGCAGGGTAGCTCGGCAGCAAGATTTGGTACAAGTAGCCTGTTATAATTTGATGCTTGGTGCAGTTTTTCCCGACCGGCAAGGAGTTAGTTCCATCTTGTACGCTGCCGACGGGTTGCAACCTTTGCGGGATTGCGGCAGGCTCAACTTCGAAATGCAAAAAGCAATGCAGGTGCGCAATCGCTTGCTAAGCCTCGACTTAGAATTGTCAAAGGCAAATACCAAGGTATTTGAAGGACTTTTTCACTTCTTGGCTCGGCAAAAAGGAGGCTTTTGGGATCAAGGGCTGGCTTTTCAAAAACATTGGCAGGCCGCACAACCCGTCGAGATTGATTATTTTGTGGCATTTTTTGCCTTCTTACAACGCGAACTGCTGATTGCCAAAACCGGCGGGGTGTTTTACCAAGAAGCCTCCGAAGGGTTTGCCTCGCTTTGGAAACTGAACCCCGACGACAAAAAGGCGCAGTTTGCCCTGCTCAGCGAGCTTGTTTTTACAGATTGGAACGCCGACCGATCCGAAATCACCTTACAGCGCCCTCCCGAGGCATTTATCAGCGCTTTTCGCGAAGGCGATTTGGTGGTGCTTTACCCGATGGAAGCCGACCAGTCTTTTCGGCCAACTAACCACCCACTGCTGAAAGGCACACTGCTGCAATTGACCAACACCCAGATTGTTGTAAAATTGTGGACACAGTCGTGGGACAAAACCTATTTCGAGCAGCACGCGCTATGGGCTATCGAGCCATCGTTTTTAGAAAATAGTTACCGGTATTTATTTGCCTCGTTGGCTGCTTTTTTGGCTGCTCCTGCTTATAAAAAGCAGCTTTTGTTGGGTCAGCAGCCTCCGCAGTTCGATTCCGATTTCCAATGGCCACGCCAAACGTATGATTTAGACGAGCACCAAGCCCAGTTGATCGGCAAGGCCCTGAGTGCGCAAGATTATTTCTTGGTGCAAGGCCCGCCCGGCACCGGAAAAACCTCTAAAATGCTGCGCACGATGGTGCATTACCTTTATCACCACACCGCCGAAACAGTGGTTTTGTTGGCTTTCACCAATCGGGCAACCGACGAAATCTGCGCGCAAGTAAACGCCATTTGCCCCGAGCACTACATCCGTTTTGGTCAAGTAGAGGCATCGCATCCCTATTATGAGGCTACTTTTTCGGCTGTGACCGATGCGACAACACTGCGGCAAAAAATAGCCCGGACAAGGATTTTTGTTTCTACGGTGGCCTCCTATTTCAGCCACCAACATTTTATTGCGCAAAAAGACGTAGTTATTGTGGATGAGGCCTCCCAACTGCTTGAGCCGCATTTGTGTGGCATACTGCCTGCCTTCAAGCGCTTTATTTTGATTGGCGACGAGAAGCAACTGCCGGCAGTGGTGCAGCAACCTGCGGCCAGTAGCCAAGCCACCCACGATTCTTTGAAAGCCTTAGGCATCCATAACCTCAGCATTTCGTTTTTTGAGCGATTGTTGCGCAACGCACAGCAAAAGCAATGGCATCAGGCGTTTCAGATGTTGGAAACCCAATTCAGAACCCACCAAACCATTGCCAATTTTTATGGCCGGTTGTTTTACAAAACCTTGAAAATCGGCGCACCTCGGCAGCAAGAGCCTTGGCAGTGGTTTGCCCAACCAAGCGAGGCGCAGCCGCCGGTTTCTATGCCGTCGTGGTTGGCTTCTTCAAGGCTGCTTTTCAGGGCTACGACTACCCACGATGCTTCGCTGAAAACCAACCAAGACGAAGCGCAGGCTGTGGTGCAAATCATACGGCAACTCCAAACCCTGTATGTACAACACGGCAAGGTTTTACATACGCACTCGATTGGGGTGATAACGCCTTTTAGGGCGCAAATGGCCGAAATTTATCGCCTTTTGGACGATGACTTGCGTGTCCTGATTACTGTCGATACCGTAGAGCGCTTTCAAGGCAGCGAGCGCGACATCATTATTTACTCATTGGCAGCCAATTATCCGGCGCAGATGAAATTTTTACAAGCCCTCAACCCCGAGGCTACCGTAGATCGCAAACTCAATGTTGCCCTGAGCCGCAGCCGCGAACAGTTTATTTTGTTGGGCAACCGGCAGGTATTGGCCGAGGGTATTTATTACAAAGCCTTGTTGGAATACATCGAAAAACTGCCATCAACCTCCGCTCAGCAATAAATTACAGCCTCGCAAGTCGCTGTTATCCAACCGCCCCAGCACTTTGAACTGGTTGTCGTTGACCATTTCGCCAATATCTTGGGTAGCAATGAAAGCACAAGAATCCACATTGGCCAAGTCGATGAGGTTGATAGCGCCCGTTTTGCGGGGACTCAGGCTGAGCGGGTCGTAAGCGTCGCGCAGCAGCACACGCATCCACACCGGCGGGGTAAATATTTCGTCGGCTTGGCTATAGGCTTGCGACAACAGTTCGGTCATTCCATACTCCGAGTGGACGGTGGGCAGTCGAAAAGCTTCTTGCAATACTTGGTGTACTTCGCTGCGGATCATTTCGCGGCGGCGGCCTTTCATCCCGCCGGTTTCCATCACCAACAAATGCGATAAGTCTTGTGGGTGCGCCTCGGCAAAATCGAGCAGCGCATAGGTTACCCCAATCAAAACGCCTTGTCGTTGTTGGTCAGCATGCAACAGGTCAATGGCTTGCTGGAGCGCCGGCCAATCGTCTAAAAAAAAGCCCGAAAGTGTAGAACCGCTTTCTCGGATGAAGTGATCCATCATAAACACCAACGAAGAGTTGCCTCGTTGCAAATAGGAGGGGAGCAGCGCCAAAAAGTGGAAGTTGGTCAAAGCGCCATATTGTTGTTCAAAAATTGCCTGACTTGCCTTTCGGTAAAAATCAGGGTCGCTTACCCAATGGCGGCTGGGTATTTGGCCGGTGGTACCACTGCTTTCAAAACAAATGGCCTCTTGCGAGGGGAGATCTGTAAGCACCACTTGATCCTTGAAAAAGGTAAT
>DMHB01000163.1 GCA_003449595.1 Microscillaceae bacterium
AAGTGCCTCAAGGCGAAGCCTATAAAACTTTGGATACTTGCCAGCACATTTGGCAGGCGTTGACCGAAGCCGAATGCGACCGCAGTAGCCTGCTTATCAACTTGGGCGGCGGCGTGATTGGCGATATGGGCGGATTTTGTGCTGCTACTTTCAAGCGAGGCATCCCTTTTGTGCAGATTCCTACCACTTTGTTGGCACAAGTAGATGCCAGCATCGGTGGCAAAACAGGGGTCGATTTCGGCGGGCTTAAAAATCATATTGGCGCTTTTGCGATGCCCGAAGCCGTTTGGATTGGGACTGACTTTTTAGAAACCCTTCCTCCGCGCATTTTCAAGTCGGGTTTTGCCGAGGTGCTCAAACACTGCCTCATAGCCGATGCCCCGCAGTGGCATCAACTGCAACAAACCCCTTGGCAGGCCATCCAATGGACTGAAGTAATCAGCCAATCGGTGCAAATCAAATCATCGATTGTAAACCAAGACTTCCGCGAAAGCGGGCTGCGCAAGGTGCTCAATTTTGGCCATACGCTTGGCCACGCCTTAGAAAGTTGTTATTTAGCGACCCCTGCGCCTATGCTCCACGGCGAGGCGGTAGCTATAGGGATGCTGGGCGAAGCCTACATCAGTTGCCAGCAAGGGTTGCTGGGCGCTGATGACTTGGCCAACATCGTTTCGTTGGTTTTGCAGCATTTTAGCCTTCCCGATTTCAGCTTGTTGGATATGCCCAAATTTTGGACTTTTTTGGAGCAGGACAAAAAAAACCAAGCCGGCCACGTGCACGGGGTAGCCCTTGCGGGGATAGGCAGCGCAGTATTCGACCAAGTGTGGCCGCCGGAGGTTATCCAACAAGCCTTAGCCTATTTGCGTAGTCTGCCCCAACCAGCCCAATCGGCAGGGAGTGAACGCACCTCACTATAGTATTTTTTTGTATATTTCGACCAAACGAACCTTCCACAAGCCTTTTAAGCCTTTTTTGTCGGATGACAACCCAAGCCACGTTACAAGATATTTTTACCTCGCAAGGGGTGGTCAAGGAAATGACCGTCAATACGCCTTTTTTATTGAACGACCCCGATAAATGCTGGTGGATAGCCCAAGGCAGCATCAATGTTTATACCGTGCAATTGGTCGAAGCCAAAGAAGTAGGCAAGCGCTATTTCTTTTTCAACGCCGAGCCTAACCAGTTACTGATGGGTTTTCGGTCTGCCCATACCGGCGAAGGCATTGGGTTTTCTGCCGATGCCACCGAAGATTCGCTGCTGTACGAACTGCCTTTGGCCACGCTTCGGCAGTGCTTGCAAGACCAAAATTTGTCTAACGATGTAGTGAGCTTGGTCGATGGGTGGATCGACAATGTGTTTGAAGGCTTGTCGAAAAACGAAAATTTCCCTTCGCGCCCAGCCGACGATTTGCTCAAGGCCAACGAAATGATTGTGTTGGCACGGGGCGAAAGCATCAGCAGTGTGCGCGAGGTAATCTGGGCGAAAATCAACATTCAAAAAGTGGATAATTTGTTGTTCAATGGGTTGTTGCCGCTTCCTACGCCTACCGAAGAAGTATATATTCCGATTTCGCGGCGCTCGTTTTTGAAATCGTCGCGCAATGTATCAGTACGGCTGCTCAGCTCGGCGAAAGCCCTTCAAACTGAAGAAGCTTGGCGGGGCTTGGCTATGTTGGACCCCATTATCTTTCAGTTAGAGAAAGATGAAATCGAGCAGGTAAATGCCTTAGACAAAGCCTTGCTCAAAGAAAAATATGCCAACCGTTGGGATAAAGTCAACGAAGTGCTGCGCGAAACCGGCAGTATTTTCGACCGACGCAAAGCCGATAAATATGCCCAAAGCATCACCATCGATACCGACGACGACTTGTTCAACGCGTGCCAAGTGGTGTGTCAGGAACAAGAAATTCAGCTAACCCCTCCCGAAACCGACGAAAAATCGACCGATTTGATTGGCGACATTGCGCGGGTGTCGAAAGTGCGTTACCGCGAGGTGCTTCTCGACAAAGACTGGTGGAGAAAAGATGCCGGGGCAATGCTTGGTTTTTGGCAAGCAGACGGTAGCCCCTTGGCGCTGATGCCCCTGCCCAAAGGCGGCTACGAAGCTTATAATCCGGCCACCAAGGAGGCTTTCCGCATTGATGCTGCCAAGGCTGCCCAAATCGACAAAGTAGCTTTTACTTTTTTCAAGCCCTTTCCCAACCACGCGCTCAAAGTATGGGATTTGCTCCGGTTTGGGGTTTACCGCAATATCCAAGACTTTTATTTATTGTTTCTGATGGGTTTTTCGGCCAATCTTTTAGGGCTGATTACACCTATTTTGATTGGCGTATTGTTCGACACAGTGATTCCGAACGCCGAAAAATTCCAAATTTTACACGTAGGCTTGGCTTTGTTGGGCGCGTATGGTGGGATGCTTTTGTTTGAAATCACAGAGAATTTTGCCCTGCTCCGCATCGAAACCCAATTGGACTGGCGCTTGCAGGCTGCTGTATGGGACAGGCTGCTCAGCTTGCCTACCTCTTTTTTCAGGCAATTTACTACCGGCGACTTGGCCGACCGTGCGATGGGTATCAACGAAATCCGTAAGCTGTTGTCAGGCGTAGCCACCACCGCCCTGTTAGCCAGTGTGTTTTCGTTGCTCAATTTTGCTTTGTTGTTTTATTATAGCATCTCCTTGGCTTTCAGCGCTTTGGGTTTGGTGTTGGTACAAGTTGTGCTGATTTATTTATTAGGACGTTGGCAAATTTCACTCGAAAAAAAGGCTTTTGCCTACGAAGGCAAGGTGCAGGGCATTGTGTTGCAACTGCTCACCGGCATTGCTAAGTTTAGGGTAACCGGCACCGAAATCAGCGCTTTCACACATTGGTTGGGTTATTTCAACAAACAACGCAAAGCTAATTTTCAGGCCGCCAGGGTGCAAAATTTACAAAATTTATTGAGTGGGATGATGCCCATTCTGTCGGCTGCGGTCATTTATACCATCGTGTTCAGCCTGCCCGAAAAGCAGAAGCTGAGCACAGGGGCTTTTTTGGCTTTCAATGCTGCTTTTGGGGCTTTTATGGGCGCAATGACGGCGATGAGTGGGTCGTTGGTGTCTATCTTGCAAGTTTTCCCGATTTACGAACGCACCCGCCCCATTTTGGAAACCCTGCCCGAAATAGACTCGGCTAAAAACAACCCGGGTAAGCTGCGCGGCGAAATAGAAGTAAACCAGGTCGATTTTCGCTACGATGCCGACAGCCCTTGGGTGTTGCAAGACATTAGCCTGCGCCTCAAAGCCGGCGAGTATGTCGCCTTTGTGGGACCGTCGGGGTCGGGCAAATCTACGCTGGTGCGGCTATTGTTGGGTTTTGAAAAGCCTGACAATGGCAGTATTTTCTTCGATGGACAAGACCTAAGCCAGTTGGACCTGCGCTTGGTGCGGCGGCAAATTGGGGTGGTTTTGCAAGATGGCCAACTGACCCCCGGCGATATTTTGAGCAACATCATTGGCTCGTCGCCGCATCTTTCAGAAAAAGACGCTTGGGAGGCTGCTCGGTTGGCGGCTGTGGCCGAAGACATCAAGCAAATGCCAATGGGGATGTTTACCATCATCAGCGAAGGGGCTACTACCATTTCGGGAGGACAGAAACAACGCATTCTCATTGCCCAAACCTTGGTACATAAACCCAGCCTCATTATTTTCGATGAAGCCACCAGTGCTCTTGACAACCGCACCCAAGCAGTAGTTACCGAAAGCTTGAATAAGCTGCAAGCCACCCGCATTGTCATAGCCCACCGCCTTAGCACCATCAAAGATGTAGATCGGATTTATGTATTCGACAAGGGCAAGATTATCCAAGTAGGCTCGTATGACAAGTTGATGCAGCAGGAAGGCTTGTTCAAAGAATTAGCCACCCGGCAGTTGGAATAAGTTGATGTCTAAAAAGTTGACTTTGAAAACGTATAGTGGCAGGATTTTATATAGCTGTGTTGCGCTCAGCGTTGTTTGCAACCTACCTCTTCGTGATTTTTGAAACGTGCCTTGGCCAAGTCCGAAGGACTTGAATATGAATAACCATAGGTGGAAGCTATGGAAACAACCTATCTCGGCCAAGAGATCCTAGGTTACAAAGGATGTTTCCCTTTTTCCGTAAACCAAAGATAATACAACACCGCAAGGAAA
>DMHB01000014.1 GCA_003449595.1 Microscillaceae bacterium
CAAAAGTAAAAGATGTGTTTTGTGGAGGGCTTACAATGCCGACCGTTACAGCGTTGGAAATAGGCGACGGTCCACAATTATTGAAAGCTCTGACGGTGTATAGCCCGCTTTGTGTAAACAGTGCCGACGAGATGGTTGTATTCCGCACCAAGACACCGTCCCGATACCATTCATAGCCCAAAATGTTGGCGCCTACTTGTGTCGCATTCAGCACGACGGATGTTCCCTGACACGCCAATGTTGGCGACGTATTCAGCAGTGTCGTCGAGGTGGGGGCGCTGCCTCCCGTCAGGTTATAGCTGCTCTGCACCGTCCCACAGCCATTGAAGGCTTGGACAAGGTAATTGCCGGCGGCTGTCGCCGAATAGGTGCTGTTGGTAGCGCCACTGATGGGACTTGCCAACGAATTAAGATACCATTGGTAGCCCACACTGCTACCACTGCTCAAGGTAGTGCTCAGCAAAATATTATCACCGCTGCAAATCTGCGTAGCGCCTCCAGCAGCCGACACACTCAAGCCGGTAGGGGGTGCTGTTACTTGATTCAGGGTTACAACCGGCGATGTCAGGTTGCCACAATAATTGGTAGCTTGAACGGTATAATTACCAGCTACATTGGTCGAGTAGCTTGGGCCGGTGGCTACTGGCGAACCATTCAAAAACCATTGGTAGGTAGCGCGTTGTCCGGTGTTGAGTTGGGCATTGAGCGTGATGGGTGTACTGTTGCAAAACGAAGCAGAACCTGTACATTGAATGGATAGCTGAGCCGGGGCTTGGTTGACAAACACGGTAATTGGAGCAGAGTCGGCACCTTCTACATTCGACGCATCGGCGGCGCGGGCAGTGTAGTCGCCTTCTTGGTTGACTGATATGGTGTTGCCCGTACCGATGTAAGAAGCATCAAGATACCAATTATAACGAAATGGAGTAGGTGAGGCCGTTGCTTCTAATACCAGTGATTGGCCTTGACAGATTTCTGCGCCGGTTACCGGCCCAACGGTGATGGTTTGAAAAGTCCCACTTTGAATGCTAATGGTGGGAGCAGTGAAAGAAGCAACTGGCTGGATGGCGTGTTTGGGCGAGGGAGGATACTTAGGCGGTGCAAATACAAATCCGTGAAGAATTGATAGGAAAACAAAATAGACTGGATGAAGATTTTTCATATAAAATGCCCAAAAAACTTATTGAATGTACGAAATCGGCAGAGCAAGGTTTTTAAATTTGGACGAATCGTTTGCCTTGTCGTCAAACGGCTTGAAAGGCTGCCCAATTTCCTTCCCAATCATAAGCTTGTAAAGCATTGAAGCGTTTTTTATAGTCATAAAAAGAACTTTGTTGGTGTGCATAGCCTAAGTATAGGTATTTTTTTTGAAGCGCTTGGGCAAATTTAATTTCTTCGAGCAAAGTATGAATACCTGGGCGCAACTCCGAAAAGGCTGGATCGAACATCGCATATACACTGGAGGTGCTTTGTGCGCCTACATCAAAATAACTTACTGCAAATAAAGTATTATCTTGATACAAACAGCATTGAAGGGTATTGCAAGGTGTATTGGCAGCGTTTTCGTCCAAAAAATCATAAAGGGAATACGGAATATTTTTTTTGAAGCGTTGAATGTGTTTGTAAAACATCACTTCTCTTGTTTCGTCAATGAAGGCGGGTAGAAATTCAACCCTGATAGCCTGATTGCGAATGAGTAACTTTCTTTGGCTTTTGCTGAATGAAAACTCGTCTAAAACTATTCGCAAGGGAATAATGGCCAGTTGCCGGTTATCTTCTTCGTTAAATTGCTCAAAGAAAAAGAACGTGCCAAAGTGCCTCCAACCTTCGGCCCAGAGGGTATCCATAGCTTCGGGGGTAGCGGCATCTAAGAAAAAACTTCCTGAATTTTCCACAGAACAAGTTATTTGTATTATTTTTAGTTTTAATTTTATCAAAATAAAGTTAAAATTTCAAACTAAACTTTGGCTTTGCTTTCTTACCAAATCTTTTTGTATCAGAACGCCTATTATTTTTCTTTATGAGTACTTACACCATTGAAACATCTACCGACTCAAAAAAATACCTCAGAATGACCTTTGATGCTGAATCAAAGATTTTGGAAACCAATTGGGTTATTCCGCAACAGCTACAGGCCGAGCTTTTCAAAAAGTTGATGTCTATTTATTTTGAGGCAGTAAGGCAGCATAGCCCCAAGAAAATATTTGCCAACCTTACCTATTCTTTTCATATTATTACCTTGGATGTGCAAGAATGGATTGACGAGAACCTATCGCCGATTTATGAAGAAATAAAGCTCGAAAAATTAGCTGTTTGTGTTTCGAGCGACTTGTTTGCCCAAGTATCCGTAGAGCAAACCATTTCAGAATCTATCTATTCGGTTTACCAAACCAAGTATTTCAAAGAAGAAAAAGCTGCCAAAGCGTGGCTGCTCGAAAGCTGAGCAAAGCATTTTCGGAAGCAATAAAACCCTGCTTGTAGCACACAGGCAGGGTTTTGTATGAAATAGCGATCAGGAATGGTACCTATTGAACCACGCCCAGTTCCTTGCCCACTGCTTTGAAGGCTTCGATGGCTTTGTCCAAATGTTCTTTTTCGTGGGCTGCCGAAATTTGTACCCGGATGCGTGCCTTGCCTTTGGGCACCACCGGATAATAAAATCCAATCACATAAATACCTTTTTCAAGCATTTTTTCGGCAAATTGTTGTGCCAAAGTAGCTTCATAAAGCATAATTGGCACGATGGGGTGTTCGCCCGGTTTGATGTCGAACCCTGCCTCGGTCATTGCTTTTCTGAAATATTGGGTGTTTTGCTCCAACTTATCGCGCAAAGCGGTGGTTTCGTTCAGCATTTCAAATACGGCCAACGAAGCCCCTACAATAGAAGGCGCTAAGGTGTTGGAAAACAAATAAGGACGAGAGCGCTGGCGCAAAATTTCGACGATTTCTTTTCTGCCAGAAGTAAATCCCCCCGAAGCGCCGCCCAAAGCTTTGCCCAAAGTGCCAGTGATGATGTCGATTTTGCCCAAAACGCCCCTGTGCTCGTGGGTGCCCCGGCCAGTTTTGCCCATAAAGCCGCTGGCGTGGCATTCATCAATCATTACCAAGGCGTTATATTTTTCTGCCAGTTCGCAAATCTTGTCCAATTGGGCAATGGTGCCATCCATCGAAAAAACACCATCGGTAACGATGATGCGGTGGCGCAAGGCTTGGGTTTCTTGAAGTTTGGCTTCCAAATCGGCCATATCGTTGTGCAAATACCGAAATCGTTGGGCTTTGCAAAGTCTTACGCCGTCGATGATGGAGGCGTGGTTTAGCTCGTCGGAAATGATGGCATCTTGTTCGTTGAACAAAGGCTCGAATACGCCGCCGTTAGCATCGAAAGCCGCTGCGTACAAAATGGTATCTTCGGTGCCCAAAAATTCGGAAATTTTGCGCTCCAAAGTTTTGTGGATGTCTTGGGTGCCACAAATAAACCGCACGGAGGCCATTCCGAAGCCGTGAGTGGCTAAGGCTTGGCGTGCGCCTTCGATCACGCGGGGGTGCATGGCTAAGCCCAAATAATTATTAGCACAGAAATTAATTACTTCTTTTCCTCCTTCTGTTTGAATAACAGCGCTTTGAGGCGAGGTAATGATGCGTTCGCTTTTATACAAGCCGGCAGATTTAATAGAAGCCAGTTCTTGGGCAAGTTCTTCTTTGAGTGTTCCAAACATACAGCAATCAAGTTGAATGGTGTGATAATCTATTCAAAATTAGGAAAAAAACAGTAAAAGGCTATTTGCGCAGCAGGGCTGATCCGGTAAGGGTAATCAAGCCGCAAACGGCTATTTTTTTGAGCAGCTCTTCTTTTAAAACCAACTGCCAAGCGGTGAGTTTTTTCAAATCGCTTACTACTTGCCCCCATTGTGCGCCATACGTCTGTTGGGCTTTTTCGGGGTTACTTTCCAAGAGCTGTACGAATTGGTTGATAAACGCCTGCAAATGTTCGGGGTGGGCATAGGTAAGGTAATACCACACAAAACCTGCGCTGAGGCCAAGGGTGAGGCTGCTTACAAACAAACCGACCAACAAACCTTGCCAAAAACGCATCTCGCCTTGGTTGAGCCGAAAGCGAAATACATATAGGCTGCCCGCGATGAGCGCTACATAGAAAAAGAAGTCTTTGGAGCGGTGTTCGGAAAGGAGCGGATTACCCGCTGCCCAAAACAAGATATACCAAAAAAAGATATATAAAAGTACTCCTATAAGCCCCACTGCAACGAGTGTAAGCCATTTTTTTGTGCTGTGCATCATTCTTTTTCAAACAGATTACAAAGGTAAACCAAAACAAGGCTATTTGGAACAGGTTTCGTGGGTTAAATCGCTGAAGAATAGCACTGGATGAACTTGCATCTGAAAAAATTAAAAAAAAAGATTGGTTTCTTTATAAAAAATATTTTTTTTACTTACATTAGCTTACGTACTTGGAGCTGCTTGACCAAATCTAACTAAGCAGGGCGTAACCGAAAAGCCTTATGAGTAGGATCAACTAACTTACAATTTTTTATGCTTGAAATTTATATCAACACCCTCACCAAAAATTATGTAAACTTCAGTGGAAGAGCAGGGCGCAAAGAGTTCTGGTATTTTGTACTTATCAACTTTGTGCTTTCTTATGCCTTAGGCGTTGTTGGGGCTTTAGTCGGTTTTAGCTTGCTGGGTACTATTTACTCATTAGGGGTATTGCTTCCAAGTATTGGCATTGGCTTCCGCCGGATGCAAGATGTGGGCAAACCAGGGTGGTTTATCCTGATTCCAATTTATAACATTATTTTGGCCATAGGCGAAAGTCAGCCCGGCGATAATGAGCACGGCCCTCAGCCACAGGAATAACAGAGGTCTATTTCATAAAAAGAAGCAGCTTTTTAGAATGAGGTGCGCAGTTTCCATCCAAAGGGGCTGCGCACTATTTGTTAGGAGGTAATTTGGATTGGAGCAAATCTATACTTGTTTTTTTATCATTTCCCCAAACGCACAAATTATGAAAAAGTCTGGTCAATGCCCTAAGTGTGGAAGCCAAGCCATCTACACCAACGAAAAACTAACCAAACGAGGCGAAAGAGCTACTATTCCCATCACTACTTGGAAAAGTTATTTCACTTCCGTTTATGCTTGTACAGCTTGTGGTTATTTTGAAGAATATATCGCTGAA
>DMHB01000257.1 GCA_003449595.1 Microscillaceae bacterium
TTCCATTGCTCAATATTTTTTGATAAATAGTCCATTTCGTCAGCGATAAACTGACTAAGTTCTATGGCTTTTTTTGGAGGGAAACCATCTTGCTCGAAATGATTGTAAAGACTATGCAAAAGTCGGTCTAAATGGGTTTTCTCTTCTTTGTCAATAAGACCATCACTCATAATAATCATTATTGCCGGAAACAACTCTACAATCAAGGTAAAATGTTCAAGACTTAGCCTGAATACTCTATTTTGAGTATAGTAGTCGTATAGTTCTTTGATTGGTGAACTTTCAGGTGGCATGAATTATCAAGATCCTATTAGATATTTTCACCATAGGGATTTTGTAGCTTAACAGGTCTGGTATTTTTTTTCATCCGCAGATTCAGTAACTCCACAAACAAAGAGAAAGACATAGCAAAGTAAATATACCCCTTAGGGACGTGTATTTCTTGGCCGTCAATAATGAACGACTCAACGATAAGTAAAAAGCCAATCAATAATAAAAATGAAAGTGCAAGCATTTTAACGGTTGGATGATTTTCAACAAAATCGCTGATAGCATTGGCGAAAGCTAACGTAATGATAAGAGAAAAAACAACAGCAAGAATCATAATGGTAATTTGGCGCGCCAGCCCAACCGCTGTGAGGATAGAATCGAAGGAAAAGACAATGTTGAGGAGTATCATTTGAAAGACGATAGAACTAAAGGCTACTTTTTTGGTCTGGAAGTCGGCCAGTACACCTCCTTCTAATTTTTCGTGAATTTCTTTGGTGGCTTTATAAATTAGGAAAATACCTCCGGAAAGAAGTACAACTCCTTTTTCGGTTACTTGTATGTGATATCCCAGTATGTGTAAATCAACTAAGTTGTCTTTTAAACCAACCAACCAGTTTAACACAGAAAGCAGTACTAACCTTGGCACAAGGGCTAATATCAAACCCAAGTTCATGGCTTTCTTCTGCTGTTGCTTGGGTAGTTTACCTGCAATGATGGAAATAAATACCACGTTATCAATTCCTAAAACAACTTCCATAATTGTTAGGGTAAATAAACTTACTAACGCAGCTGAAGTAAATAATTCTTCCATATTGTTTTATTTGATAAACGAAACAAGGTTGTTTCCAAAAATAGGTTATCTAAATGAAAAAAAAAAGTGTTTTGAAGGCATAATACTTTGAATTATACAGACTTAGCATATATCAAGCACAGCTTTCTTGACTCTGTTGTAGTATTTTCTGTTCTTTTAAAGACAGATTTGCGACGACCAACTGGTACGAATCTTTTGTCCAGGCTAACAAATTTGTATCGTTTACATCGCTGTTAATCAGAATGGTATTCCAGTGTTTTTTATTCATATGATAGCCGGGCAAAACAGCTTGGTAAGTGTCTCGAAGTTCTAAGGCAATGGATGGTTCGCACTTCAAATTAACGCTTTGGAAGTCATCAATATTGGCTAAGGCAAATATCTTTCCCATTATCTTGAATACAAGCACCTCGGGGCCAAATGGCAAGGTTTCTTCAACTCTTGGCAGGCTTAAACAAAAATCTCTGAATATTTCTAAATTCATCCGACTATTTTTTTTTCGAATCTTTGCCTTTTTTAAGGTATGGATTTTGCCATTGAAAAGGTTCTAAACCCTCAATGATGTACCAGTTATCTTCTATTTTGATGGCTTTAAAAGTAATTTTACGTTTAATTTGTTGGTATTGAAAGCTGATTTTTATATCTGCTCCTTCTACATTCCGTTCAATTTCAGCTTGATACTCACTTTGCAAAAAGGTGGCTAACTTAAAATCAACATACTGTTCTTTGGCTGTTGCCAGCAAGCCTTCGAAATCTTTGTACAAACCCTGTTCCAACTTGGTAACCAATGCCGGCAAATTTTTTTCTTCAAAGTAATATTTATCTTGCTCTTGTTTTGAAAATTGAGCGTACATTAGTTTTAATTGAGGTGTTTGAGGTATATTCTGCTTAATTTTTTTGAAATCTTTTTGTCGAAGCGCTTCAAAAACTTCTAATGCTAAGGCTTCGGGTGTGCTAACCTGGTGATATTTGGTGCAGGCGCTTGCGAAAAGCCACCATCCACACAAAGCAATACTTAGTTTTTTGCTAATCATTTTAAAATATCCCCAATTTTAAGCCGAATATAAGCAATATTCACTTTTTCTTTGTCAAACCTCAAGTGTTTTTACTTATGCAGCAAACGATCTTACAAGCCGCTGATTTAATCTTAGATGCTCAGGGGCTTATTGTGCTTACCGGCGCTGGGATGGGGGCTGATTCTGGTATTCCTACCTACAGGGGGGTAGATGGAAGTTGGGGGAAAATTCAAGGAGAATTGCAAATGCCTATTGAGATGGTTATGAACCCTGCATTTGTTCAGGCCAATTTGGGTGTAATGTGGGATAGGTTTATCAGAAGAATTCATTCTTTTCAGATGATCACGCCTCATAAAGGGTTTGATGTGTTGAACCATATTGGCACTCAGATTTTTCAAGATAACTATTTCCATATTACTTCTAATATTGATGGCCAATTACAAAAAGCAGGAGTCAGTTCAGCACAAATTTTAGAAATACACGGCAATATTCACTACTTACAATGCACTACTCCGTGTCAGACGAATACTTGGCCAGTTACAGCAGCGATGCTTGATGCCGTACCTTGGCAAATCCCTACTTGTCCTCATTGTGGCGCTTTTACACGACCCAATGTATTATTATTTCAAGACAATACCTTTGTAAGAGCAAGGGTGAAAAATCAACAAGCTGTTTTTGAGCAATTTAAGGCCGCGAGATGGTCGCAATCGTTTGTTTTATTGGAAATTGGCGCAGGGGTTCAGGTAAAGGCTATCCGATTATTTTCGGCTCGGTTGGCTCAACAGTTAAAAGCGCCACTGATTCGGATTAATCCGTATGATAGTTTGGTGGAAAACCCCCGGCATGTTAGCATTGCCCTTCCTGCTTTGGAAGCCTTACAGGCTTTGGCTGAGCACATAAAAACATAAAAAAAG
>DMHB01000029.1 GCA_003449595.1 Microscillaceae bacterium
AAAATACGCGGATTTCCTTTGCCTACATTGGTAGCCATACTTTTTATCTCAGTATATTTCCCTAATTTTTGCTCTACATATTGTGCTGCCAGATCGGTGGTTTGCAAGTTTGTGCCTAAGGGTGTTTCGATGTTGACCAAAAACATATTTTTTTCAGACTTCGGAAAGACACTAAACCCAATCACCGGAATCAGCGCAAGCGAACCCAAAAAAATAGCCAATGCCAACAACAAAGTAATCACCGGATAGCGAAATCCCCACTCTAAAACCCCACGGTAGGGCTTGTTGACATATTTTTTAAACATCCGCATAAAAAAATTGCCTTCCTCACTTTCGTGATGATGCAGCAACTTGCTCGATAAAAACGGAATGATGGTCAAGGCTACAAACAAAGACGCCAGCACAGTACACAATACGGCCATAGGGAGGCTTCGTACAAACTCGCCCGGTCCTTCGGGCAAGAAGGTGAGCGGCAAAAAGGCTAAAATCAAGGTGGCCGTGCAGCCTAAAACCGCCACAAATATTTGGTTGGTCGCTTCAATCGAAGCCGTAACTCGGTCGTAACCCATCCGAAGAAACCGCTCAATGTTTTCGACTACGATGATCGAGTCATCTACCAAAAGTCCTAAGGCTACCACCATACCCACAATAGATAACTGATTGATGGTATAGCCCAAGCCGTCGAGCATCGCTAAACCCATTGCTAAGGATAGTGGAATGGAAATCATCACGACAAGCGATGCGCGCCAACCCAAGGGCAGCAGGGTAAGCAATACCAAACCGATGGCAATGGAAAAATCGCGGGCGAAACTTTCCAAGCGGTGGCTTACATACCGCGACTGATCGAAAACAGGGTCGAAGGCGATGTCGGCGGGCATTTCCTTGATTTCTTCCTGAAGGATTTTCTCTATTTGCTGGCGTGTTTGTAGAATATTTTTGCGGTCTTTGAGGCTGGCATTGATCCAAACTGCGCGTTTTCCATTGTGGCGGGCAATGTGGGTTTCGTCTTCATAGCCCATTGTTACGTCGGCGATGTCTTGCAACATCACCACACCAGCGGGAGAAGCTTGCACGATGGCTCGGCGGATATCTTCTATTTTTTCAAAGTCGGCAGTGGTTTTGATATTGAGTGTTTTGTCGCCCAATTCTAACCCACCTCCCGGAATGTTGACATTGCTGCTTTGCAGTGCTCCCAGCACACGGTTCAAGCCCAACCGGTTGCGCGCCATTTTTTCTAAGTTGATCGATATTTTTACCTCTTGCTTGGGGAAAGCCGCGATGGTTACTTTTTTCAGGTCTTTGTTTTTTTCTAAAGCCTTTTTGATTTTTTCGGCTCTTTCTTCCAGCAATTTATAAGGCGCAGTGGTCGATACCAAGGCATGTTGTAAAATATTTACATCGGATGACTGCACCGTCGATATTTCGAGGCTTAGTAAATCGGCAGGAAGCTGGCTGCGCAAGGCATTGACTTCTCTGTTAACAATATTTTTTTTGGTTTCTAAATCGACACTGAATTTAAAATCTACTGAGGTAACTACTACGCCATCGTACACCCTGGAGGTTATTTTCTTGATGTCCTCCAATTCGTACAAGCGCTCTTCGATGGGGTCGGCTACCAGCTCTTCCATATCTTGCGGGCTGGTGCCCGGATAAATGGCCACAATCACAAAGATGGGGGCATTGAAAGGAGGGTCTTCGCCCCGAGGCATATTGAGCAAGGAATTGACTCCTAACATCAAAACCATTAGAAAAACTATCAGTGTAAACTGGTAATTTTTAACAAAAAAAGCAGCAAATTTCATACTTGTAAGCCTTCTGTAGGTGAGGAAATTATTGTTGGACTACTACTTTTTGTCCTTCGCTTAAATAAGGGGAGCCAGCGGTAATCACTTGTGTGGCACTGTCTAACCCTTGGGCTACTACTACTTTGTCGCCCGAAAGAAAGGCAATGCGGATTTCTTTGCGCCGCGCAATTTGCTGCTCGTCTAAGATGAAAACAATCCCTGTTTTACCTTTTGTTTCGACCAAAGCAGCCAAAGGAATGACCAATTGGGATTGATTTTGCTTAGGCTTGATTTCGACAGAGGCAATCAGCCCGGCGGCAAACTTGATGTCGGCCTGCGGAATAAGCGACACCTCGCACTCGAAAGTGCCGGTAACGGGATCGGCTGTTTCGGCCAATTCGCGTACAAATCCTTTCAAAGGCTGATCTGGGTAGGCATCTAAGTTGATTTCGGCTGGATCGCCTACTTGCAGGCGCGCCCAATCGCGGTCAGACAAGCCCACTTTGATCACCCAATCGTTGGCGGTTGTGGCACTAATCATAAAAACCGGAGTGCCCGGCGAGACCACCTCACCTTCGTTCATTATTTTTTTCATCACCTTGCCGGTAAGAGATGCCCTGATTTCAGAATAGGACTGGTTAAAGCCGGCAATCACCGTGCTTTGCTTGGCGATGTTGTAGGCCGTTGAGGCGTTTTGGTATTGTTCTTTGGTGGCCACACTGTCTTCATATAAATTTTTGGCGCGTTCTAAATCTCGCTCGGCTTTGGCCAAATTTTCTTGTGCTTGTTGCGCTTGTGCCGATATTTCAGTAAGATTGAGTGTGGCTAAGAGTTGTCCTTTGACAATATTTTGCCCCTCAACTACCAAAATTTTATCAATTACGCCACCAGTTTTGAAAGCCAAACGAGCCTCGGCAGCCGACGAAACCACGCCCGAGCTAAGTACCGGCCTGTCAACCACCAAGCGCTCTACTGGCGCGGTGCGTACTGCAATAAGTTCATCTTGTACTTGTTTCTTCTTGTCTTTTGCTTCGCCAGAACAAGCAACAAGCCCCAGATGAAGGCCTCCCAAGAGCAGAAAATAGCCAAAATGTTTGTGAAAAATGCTTGCCAACAACATAATGAGTAGGATTTTAATGGATGAAGTTAAGTTCTGATAATTGTAAGTCTGATACCGAAATGAATATTTTAAATCTTACAGTGATTCTACAATTAGCTAACGTATAAAAATTATACAGTGTTCAATTTCAATCAAAATTTTTTACTCCTTCTTGATAAGTTCCATCATATTGTCCATACAAGTATGGATAATGGTGCTAACTTGCTCAGGAGGTAGCATTTGAAAACGTTCGTGAATATAAAGCGACACCAAGCCGTGCACGTGTGCCCAAATACTAATGGTAGCCAATTCGGTATTTTGAAACCTAATCAGCCCTTGTTCGATACACTCTTGTAGGGTTTGCTTCAAGAAATCGAAGGCTTCGAACCCACACCCCCACTCTTCTTTTTTGGCTTGCAACGAAGCCATTGGTGCACGCATCGAAAACATCAGATCATACATTTCAGGATTTCCCAAGGCGAATTCTACATATATTTTGCCTATTTCGCGCAAGCGTTCAAAGGGGTTGGCGATGTCTGAAACTTTGTTGAACAAAGCCATCAAGCGGTCAAAAGCTTGGATATGGATGGTTAGAAAAATATCGTCTTTGTCGTCAAAATACTGATAGATAGTGCCCGGGCTATATTCTATTTTCTCGGCAATGTTGCGAATGGAAGTTTTCTCGAAGCCATCGACCAAAAACAAATCTTTTGCAGCCTTGAGGATCAAGGTGCGCATTTCCAGTTTTTCGCGTTCTTTTCGGGCTTGAATACTCATTCTTGTAACATTTAATTTTAGAACACTGCAAATATAATGAACAGTGTTTAAAAATCCAAAGAAATCATCTGTTATTTGACAAAAAGCCCGTCAGTCCGCGCCAAACTAATAGACCAAGTCTATAACTTTATCAAAAAAATCAATTTTTTCTATCAGTATTTACTTTTTACATTTGTAGTGTTAAGCAGTTAAAAACACTGCACCTCTAACCTGTTTGGATAGAACTTAATTGTAAACAACTTAAATGAGTAAAAAAATGGTAAACAACGGAAATTACAATGGCAATGGGGAAGTGGCTGTAGCAGCTTGCCCTTTTTCAGGAGGCACGTTGACCAAAGCTGCCGGCGGTGGCACTTCCAACCGCGATTGGTGGCCTAATCAGCTAAAGCTGAGCATCTTACGCTTGCATTCGTCGCTATCGAACCCAATGGATGAAGGATTTGACTATGCCAAGGCTTTTCAATCACTTGATTTGAAAGCCGTCAAGCAAGATATTTTTGATTTGATGACCAATTCGCAAGCTTGGTGGCCTGCCGATTATGGACATTATGGCCCTTTGTTTATCCGTATGGCGTGGCATAGCGCCGGCACCTATCGCATCTCGGATGGACGAGGAGGCGCAGGAGCAGGTACGCAGCGATTTGAACCCCTCAATAGCTGGCCTGATAATACCAACTTAGACAAAGCCCGCTTGTTGCTTTGGCCTGTAAAGAAAAAATATGGCAATAAAATTTCTTGGGCCGACTTGATGATCTTGGCCGGCAACTGCGCTCTGGAGTCGATGGGATTCAAAACTTTTGGCTTTGCTGGCGGACGTGAAGATGTATGGGAGCCGGAAGAGGATATTTATTGGGGTTCGGAGCAAGAATGGTTAGCTGACAAGCGCTACAGTGGCGAACGCGAACTGGAAAATCCTTTGGCTGCCGTACAAATGGGCTTAATTTATGTAAATCCGCAAGGCCCTAACGGTAACCCTGATCCTTTGGCAGCAGCTAAAGACATTCGCGAAACTTTTGGCCGTATGGCGATGAACGACGAAGAAACGGTCGCGCTGATTGCCGGCGGCCACACGTTCGGCAAGGCGCATGGCGCGCACAAGCCCGAAGCGTGCGTGGGCGTCGATCCGGCGGGAGCGGGCGTCGAGCAGCAGGGTCTGGTCTGGGTCAACAAGTGCGGCAC
>DMHB01000169.1 GCA_003449595.1 Microscillaceae bacterium
AGTGTATGTGCTAATAACTTTAGAAATACGAAGCCTAAAGTATAGGATGTAAAAAAAATATAGCTGTAAATGAGTAATAAAATGAACATTCCGAATACTGGGAAATTAAAAAGTGGATGAATTGGATGCAGAAATATGAATTGCCCTTATAAACGCCTAATTTTATTCAAGCCATCCACCGCTTTTTTACAAAAAATCACCACTGCTTCCTCAAGGCAAACAGTGGTGATTGGAAATATAAGTTGCAAAAAACCAGCTTACCAGCCAATGGCATAATATGCTTTATCGCCTGAAGGATATACGCCTTCGATGGCAATTACGCGCTTGCGTTCTTGTACAGCTGCTTCTACATCGTCGGGCGACTTGATGGCAGTCTCGCCGATGAAAGTAATGATAAAACCTTCTTTGATACCGGCTTCGGCCAATTTACCTTTGCCAAGTTTGAGGACTTTCACCCCGTGGCTGATGCCCAATTTTGATTTTTCTTTGTCAGATACTTCGCCAAATTCAGCCCCCAACGCACTCGGCGCGCGGTCGGCTTCGGTGGCGGCTACCATATCGGTTGTACCTGTTTTATTGCGCAAGGTGGCTTGGGTTTCATATTCTTTGCCGGCGCGTAGATAGGCCAAGGCTATTTTATCGCCGGGGCGTTTGGTAGCGATGATGGCTTGTAAGTCGGCTGTGCTGTTTACTTCTGTGCCATCTACTTTGATAATTACATCACCATTTTTCAGCCCGGCGGCTTTGGCAGCGCCTTCATCCGCTACAGCGGCCAAATACACGCCTTTTACATCTTTCAAACCTTCATCTTGTGCCAATTTAGCATCCACATCACGGATTTGAACGCCCAACAAAGCCCGCTGCGATTTGCCATAGCGCATCAGGTCATCCATAATTTTTTTAACGATTTCGACCGGTACCGCGAACGAATACCCTGCATAGGTACCCGTGCGCGAAGCAATGGCGGTATTGATGCCTACCAGCTCGCCTTTGAGGTTGACCAAAGCACCCCCACTGTTGCCAGGATTAACGGCAGCGTCTGTCTGGATAAACGATTCGATGGCATAATTGCTATTGCCTTGCAAATCATTGATAAGGTTTAAATTTCGACCTTTGGCACTCACGATACCGGCGGTTACGGTCGAGGTCAACTCGAAAGGATTGCCGACAGCCAGCACCCATTCGCCTACGCGCAGGGTTTCGGAGTTGCCATAGGGCAAGAAAGGCAAATTGGTGGCTTCAATTTTAAGCAAGGCCAAATCAGTCGAAGGGTCAGTACCCACGATTTTGGCTTTGTAGCTACGCTTGTCGTTTAGTACTACTTCAATGTCCTTGCCATTGTCCACCACGTGGTTGTTGGTAGCAATGTAGCCATCATCGGTAATGATTACCCCGGAACCAGAGCCGGCTTGCGGACCTGGCATTTGAAACCGGTCACCTTCGCCAAATTGTCTGAAAAAATCTTCGAAGGGATCGCCTGAACGGTTATTTTGTCGGTTAGTCGTTTGCTGTGAGCCATAACTTACGCGCACGTGCACTACAGCAGGTCGAGAAGCCTCGGCAGCTTCTACAAAACTTAGCCCTTCGGAGAGGGCAGCCCTTTTGGTGCCTAAGATGTTGTTGGAAAAACGTGCATTTTGACGGTCAGCAATTGAGTTATAATTGCCAGACTTGGGCATAAAAGCATATACCCCCAACGCAAGCGCTGCTCCCAGAAACGAAGCAGCCATTAGGCTGATGAAAAATTGTTTGCGGCTCATAGTTGCCTCCTGATTGAAAAAACTCATAATGATTCTAAGGATTTTTGGGAATGAATGTATAGTAAAAAGAACGTTCTACTCGCCTAAACTGATAAGTAGCGCGCTCGGTTTATCAAAGTTGTAAAAATTATGCCAGCCCACCAAATAATGCCATTTTGTCGGATTTTAATTTTTTTTTCATTTTTTTTGGAAACTTCAAAAAAAGACCCGTACTTTGTTGCCCGAAAGGAAAAAGGATACACTCCTCCTTAGCTCAGCTGGTTAGAGCACCTGACTGTTAATCAGGGGGTCCTTGGTTCAAGCCCAAGAGGGGGAGCTTTTTAATAGTGTTCATTGTTCTTAAGATTTTTTGGTTGAAGTGAAAAAAGGCAAGTTTCTTCGTAAAGCTTGCCTTTTTTTTTGGGCATACCGCCACCAAATTCTGCCATGTTTGCTTATAAATTTTGCTCATTCGCACCCGCCCCTAAATAGTACTTTTCCGAGAAACTTATTGTTGAGTACTTTTGATACAAATAGTTTCTTGACTTGCAGTTAGTGATTTGTCGAGGTCATCCATCCAAGAAGTATTTGCAGCCAACTGCCCAAGTTTTTTCACACGAAATAGGTATAGTTTAACAATTCATGAATTGATTTTTTTTGAATCAGTATTATGCTTTGATGAAGAATGCAAAAACACGGAGAAAACGGTAATTAAGATTGTACTTAAACAAGGAGAAGTTATAGTTTTGCCTCATTGAAAAAAACAAATTATAGCAATTATTCAAAGTTTTTATCGATGGTCAAACTTTACACTTTTTATTTTTTTATGTCTCAACTTTACTCATTTGCAAAAGAAAAGAAGACAGCCGCTTGTATCTTCAAGGGCTTGGCTTCTTTTATGTTTTTATTGGCGTGGTTTACAGTTTCTGCCCAAGCCCAAACTACAGTGGCCGGGAAAATCGTAGATCAAGAATCTGGCGAAGGCTTGATAGGAGCAAGCGTGTATATCAAAGGGACTTCCTCGGGAGCCACTACGGATACAGACGGTAATTTTTCTTTCCAAACCACAGTTCCTTTTCCATTTACGTTGGTGGTTTCGAGTGTAGGATATGCTTCTCAAGAAACGATTGTTAGCGATGCTTCCCAAGCAGGGGCAGTGAGCGTAACCATTGGTCA
The DNA here is from genome assembly GCA_003449595.1 of Microscillaceae bacterium. Classification (GTDB taxonomy): domain Bacteria; phylum Bacteroidota; class Bacteroidia; order Cytophagales; family Microscillaceae; genus UBA8158. The sequence goes on from DMHB01000169.1 coordinate 2,916, forward strand.
AAGTGCTTTTTTGGCAGATGAAGTGGTCGTATCGGCTTCGCGCAGAGCGGAAAAAATCACTGAAGCACCTTCAACCATTTCTATCATCAATGCCAAAGCCATCGACGAGTTGCCTTCGTTCAACGTAGGTGAATTGGCTGCCCGTCAGAAAGGGGTTGACTATGTACGCTCGGGAGTTTTGGGCACAGGCATCAATGTGCGGGGGTTCAACAGTGCTTTTAACCCTAAAAACTTACAACTGAACGACAATCGCTTTTCTACCTTGGTAGCCACCGGTCTTCCCTTAGGCGCACTCAGTACAGTAGTCAAAGAAGACATCGAGCGCATCGAAATCATTTTAGGGCCTTCGTCGGCTTTGTATGGCCCCAATGCCCACAATGGCTTGGTGAATACCATCAGCAAAGACCCGCGCACTTCGCAAGGAACCACTATTGCCTTTGGTGCAGGTAACCAAAACGTGTTTTCGGCTCGTTTCCGCCACGCCCAAGTCATCAGCAAGAAATTGGCCTTCAAAGTTTCGGGCGATTATACCGAAGGACAAGAATTTAACTATGTGGACACCGTATATAATGCTACCGGAACACGCGCTTTCTCAGAATTAGACTTGAACCGCAATTTCAACTCGCTCAGAGGCGAAGCAGCTGTTTATTATAGTGTCAACGACCGCTCAGACTTGATTTTGTCTTATGGTGCCAGCAATAGCAATAACTTGGGGGTAACCAATGCAGGACGTAACCAAATCAAGGATTGGTCTATTCAGTACTTACACTTGCGCTATGTTTCTCCACGGTGGTTTGCACAAGTATATCATACTTGGAGCTTTACAGACAAGACATATGCCATCAACCAAAGAACCCAAAACTATCATACTTTTATCGATGCCGGATTTAGCGATGCAGAAGCCCGCCAGCGTTCGTTTGCAGAACAATGGTTTGCCAGCCCGCTGTTGCCGGGTGGTGGCCTTGCTTTGAATCGTGGCGCATTGTTTAGAGACGACTCACGCCGTTGGAATGCGGAAGTGCAGTACAACAACAACTGGGGTGGTTTCAATGTCATCGTAGGGGCGCAGTGGCAACGCGACGATGCCAACAGCAAGGGAACTTATTTGCTCGACAACAACGGCAAAGGCATTGTCATCAACCAAATTGGGCCTTATTTCCAAGTAGAAAAACCATTCTTGAGCAGTATTGGCTTGAAGGCAGTGATAGCCTCCCGATTTGACTACCACGATTTATATGGATTCAACTTTGTACCCAAGGCAGGCTTGTTGCGCATCGGCGAGAAAGGTACTTGGCGCATTACTTATGGACGAGGCATTGCAGCACCCACCATCTTGAACTTAGAAGCCAATATCTTTGGCGGATTGCTTCTGGGCAACAGCCAAGGTTATACACTCATCACCGGCGAACGCATTGGCAAGTTGCAAGTAGAAACCATCCAAACTTTT
>DMHB01000454.1:0-4085 GCA_003449595.1 Microscillaceae bacterium
ATTTGCACTACTTTGGGAACATTTCTTCTATTTGTTTAAACAGGCTCACCAATAGTTTAACATTAAATAGTGCCGACTCGTACTATTGGTGGTATTGGTGGAGTTATAGGGAAAGCCCATTTGCAAGAAAAACTTTTCACTTGAAATTAAATAAAGAAACCAATTTCTTACAATTGGTAGAAGATTTGAACCAAAAGTGGGTGGAAAGTATTCGGATTGCCAATACAAAAAATAAAGATATTCAAACTTACCGGAAAGAAGTGAAAATAGAGGCTTTGAAAGCTGCCAAAGAAAAAGCTACCTACTTGTTGGAAAGCGTTGGCGAGCAAATTGGAAGTGTGCTTTCAATAGAGGAAATTTCGGAAAATAACAATTACTGGAATAGAAATAATAACCTTTCAAGCAACTCAAATATCAGCCTCAATTCAGCCAATATCAACGACGATGCGGTTAAAAATGTAGCCAATATTAAATTGCGATATGAAATTAAAGCCAAGTTTGAAATCAAATAAAACCTCTTTGACAAACGTGTTGCCTGCAATACTTTTATGAAAGATTAAACTATAGGATTTTTAAAAATAACCGACCACAAAAAAATGAATCAGACTGTTCAAGAATATTTAATTGCTAATGATAAAATAAACGGCTATGAAAAGATTAATTTGCTTCCCCTTTCTATTGATAATGATGCTTTTGCTGAGTTGTAACAAAAAAGACGTTAATGTGAATTTGAACCCTGCGTCAGATCTTGCATTCAATGGTACTTTCAGAACCATCAATTCCGAAAACATATCGGGAACAGTAACATTGCAAATTTCAAATGGGTATTACAACTGCTCTACAAGCCTTCCTTACGGAAAAGGAGCTGGAAAAATTGAAATACAAGGGTCAACAATTCACTTTATAGACACGCTATTTTTCCCTGTTCCTGCCATTTATGGGCCTTCTTATGTACTGAGCGGACAACATCAGTATCAATTTGACGGTAAAAGTTTAAAAATTTGGCGGGCAAAGAACGTTGGCAGCGTAGCATACAACTTGAATATAGAAAAGTAAACCAGTCTGATAGCCAACTAACCCATTCGATAATAACAGATTTGATGCAAGGCTATGTCATCTTGGAGCGTTGTACCTTTGGCAACAGTTGTAGTTGAAAATCCAAAACCTGCCTTTAGGTTTTGTATCTGGAAGTTTTACCTGCAAACAGTGCGCTTGGTTTATCTATTGCGTTGTTTCAAATTGAAGTGAAGTGTGGTCAAAAAAAGAATGAAAGCATTTCAAAGTCATAACAGCGCCAATCCTCGTACCGTTGACAAAAAAGCCTCGAAAGCTATACGGAATAACGAAAGCACAAATGAAAGTTAAAATGCAACCTATAACTTTTGCCAAACTTGACCAGCACTGCCAAATACCTTACGAGCTTTTATTGCTTGCAGACCCTTCTAAAGAGCTGATTGATAACTATTTAAAACAATCAGAGATATTTGTTGCAAAACAAACCAATGAAATAATTGGGGTCATTGTGCTTTTTCCATTGTCAGCCGAAACCGTTGAGATTAAAAATATTGCTGTAAAACCTGCTTTTCAAGGACAGGGCATAGGCCGTTACTTGATCGAAAAAGTTGTTCAAGTAGCATTGCTCAACCAGCAAAAAAGTATTTGTATTGGGACAGCCAATTCAAGTATCGGCCAACTTCATTTGTATCAGAAGCTTGGCTTTGAAATCACTGATATAAAAAGAAATTTTTTCACAGATAACTATGCCGAAGCGATTTATGAAAATGGTATCCAAGCAAAAGATATGCTTGTATTGACAAAACAACTCATTGACGAGCAGGAACAATAGGGAAAATTTCGGATGAGTGGTGTTGGTTTTTTATTAATTGGAAAACAATTGATTGTAAGAGAAGCAAAAGTTGACGATATAAAACAAATTCAACTCGTTAGAAACTCAGTAACAGAAAATACCCTATCAGATCCCAATCTGGTTACAGACGAAGCTTGTGAAGAGTTCATAACAGCAAGAGGAAAAGGCTGGGTGTGCGAGATTGCCGAGCAAGTCGTAGGCTTTGCAGTGGTTGACTTGAAGGAAAACAACGTGTGGGCTTTGTTTTTAGACCCAAAATTTGAGAAAAAAGGTATCGGCCAACAACTACACAAGGTAATGCTGGACTGGTATTTTGCTCAAACTAAAGAAAAGCTTTGGTTAGGAACGTCTCCTAACACCCGCGCAGAACAGTTTTACATAAAAGCCGGTTGGACAGCAGTTGGCCGACACGGAACAAAAGAAATCAAATTTGAAATGACCTATAACGACTGGGTAAAAAGCTGAATCTTCCATAAATATCTTGATAGCTAAGTGCAGAAATATGAATCGAAGAGTGTTTTTAATTTTTTTTTGGGCTTGCCCTCTTTACACATACATTTATAATATGAGCAATTTAGATCAACTATATACCCACTCGCAATCACTGCCGAACACTGAAGGAATGCCTGTTTTATTTTTAGGACATGGAAGCCCTATGAATGCGATTGAAGAAAATCAATTTGTCTCAGGGTTTAAAAATATAGCTCAAACATTGCCAAAGCCAAGCTTCATACTTTGTATTTCTGCACATTGGTACATCAAAGGCACTAAAGTTACTGCAATGGAAATGCCAAGAACAATTCACGATTTTGGTGGATTTCCTCAAGAGTTGTTTGAAGTCCAATATCCAGCCAAAGGAAGTCCTACATTAGCCAAAGAAACAAAAGATATGTTACTGCCTACGATGGTTGAACTTGATGAAAAATGGGGACTTGACCACGGGGCATGGAGTGTGATAAAACATCTATATCCCAATGCCGATGTCCCTGTAATTCAGTTAAGCATCGACTATACAAAACCGCCTGCCTATCATTATGAATTGGCACAGCGACTCAATTTACTCCGAGATAAAGGTGTTTTGATAATTGGAAGCGGCAATATTATTCACAATTTAGGACTGGTAGATTGGGAAAATTTCGCCAAAGATGATTACGGATACGATTGGGCAATTGAAGCCAAAGAAACCATCCATACTTATTTAACAAAGGGAGATTAACAGCCACTCATCGATTATGATAAACAAACAAAAGCCATTCAGTTAGCCATACCCAGCCCCGATCATTTCTTGCCCTTGATTTATACATTAGGATTACAACAGAAAAACGAAAATTTAACTTTTTTTAATGACAAGTTGGTTGCCGGAAGCCTAAGTATGACAAGTTTAAAAATAGGATAAAAAAGAAAGGAGCATATTAACACCTGTTTTACTTGTGTTTCGAAGAATTTGACAATCAAAAACCAAATTCCTTTGCTGTTCAATGATGTTAACGATTTTTTGGTTTTAGAAATCCGTCTTATTATCGACAAATTGGAAGGAATTGTAAAATATCTGCTGCAAGACGGCAGAAAACAATGACAGATATTTTTGCTTACCGTTGTGCGTTGGTAAATAAAAACGAGGTTTGTCATCAATGCAGCGACTAAATGGTTGGTTCAATCCAAAAGCAGATCAGCAGTAGGCTTTAATGAAGTTGGATTTGGTAAAAGGTTCTATAAAATATGCCCGTGATGAACTTTATCATATTAGAGCCACTTTGAAAAAAGCCATCGACCTCTTACACTCTAAAGGCGATGACTTGCAAAATATACTTTTAAAATATAACCGGATAGCGATGGACGAAAGCCCTTTATAAAAATAGAGGACAGACAGTTAAGCGCTTTTTGGAAGCTTATTTATAAAATTATACAAGACCAATTTTTTAGAAAAAATAAGCATAAAAGCTTTATAGAGGCATAAAGAAGTTTAACAAATACAGGATTTTATGCTTCCGTATTAAAAAATAATATGTTTCCCCTTTTCCAATATCCCACCCAACAAAAAACGAATGACCAACGAAGCAATAGCCCAAAAAATCATCGCCCTGAAGGAGGCTGATTTAGCGTTACGAGACACACTTATTCAAAACGGGCAGCTCGGCGAGGGGTATCACGAAGAAATGGCCAATTTGCACAACAGCAATGCAGAGGTGCTGAACGAAATCATCGATGCCATCGGTTA
>DMHB01000454.1:4469-8367 GCA_003449595.1 Microscillaceae bacterium
ATACAACACGCCATTGGGCAGCCTCTCTTTATGAAAAAATGCTTGGAATTATTAAAAACCGCCGTACACGAAAACAAAGCCAGCCCCCAAAATTTGGCTTACTTGACCGACCGGATTGCCGTGTTTGAAGGAAAACCGCAGCTGTATGGAACGCAATTTGACTGGGACGAAAACGGCACATTAAGTCCTCATTATTTTGACGACTTGGCACAAGTAAACCAACGAAGAAGTGCTATTGGGCTTCCTCCACTCGATGAACAAACAGCAATCATACGAAGCCAAGCCAGCAAAGAAAACCAAACACCCCCGGCTGATTGGCACAAACGAAAACAAGCAATAGAAGCTTGGAAAAAAACAGTTGGCTGGATATAACAAATCCAGCCACCGACATAACCAATACGCTGCCGTAAGATTGGAAAACAACAGGCTTTGGGGGCTACAAGGGGCTAACTCAGCAACTCGCGGGCTACTTGGTCGAACTCTAAAATAAAATCTGCACCAAAAGCCTTGGAAGGAGTATAAAACCCGGGTTGTAAACCTTGAAAAACAATCTTTTCAAAAGCCCTTACGGCTGCCTCGGCGGTCAATTTATAGCCCTCGGGGGTTTGCAACTGCGCCACTACAGTTTGGCCGGAGGCATTTTTCACCTCGCCCCACAAAAAACTCTGACTACTTTCGCGGTGTGCCTCCGTGGGGCCGGTTATTTTCTTTTTTACCCTGCTTTGCAACTGGTCTTTTACCCAGCGCATCGCCAGCAGCCAGTTGAAATAGCGGGTCATTTTCATTGCTTGCTTCATCTTAGCATTAGCCACCATATACACAGTTATATTAGGAATTTGGGTGCTGTGATAGGCCGTCGAAACATCGCCCCAAGGAATGGAAATTGCTAAATCAGGTTTTTGATCTTTGAGTTGCACCGTGCGCTGATGAAAGGCGGTAGGCACTTGTTGCAAAACGCCGTTGCGCCTTACCGTTCCCCCTTTGTGGATGTGCTCGATGGCTGTAATGGTAGTGCCACGCGATAGTTCGCCAATGGCTTTGATGACCAAGTCGAGGTGGGTGGCATCGGGTAGTTGTGATTTGAGAAAAGCAGCCAAACAATCGGAAGGCACCACATCAAACCCTACCCCCGGCAGCAAACAAACGCCGGCGTTCAAGGCAGCTTCGTGTCGCGAGGCTATCCATTCAAATACTTCCAGCTCGCCGGTAATATCGAGGTAGTGCGTGCCGGTGCGCAGGCAAGCCTCCACCATAGGCTGGGCAGTGATGGCATACGGCCCGGCGCAGTGCAAAACCACACGCACTTGGCCAAGAGCTGCATCCAACTGCGAGGTTTGCGTCAAATCTACCACCTGGTAGGGCATTCCTACTTTTTCAGATAAATCGCGCAGCGCCGCCTCATTTCTGCCTGCCAAAATGGGATTGTGTCCCCTGCCTATTGCCAAGCGTGTAATCAGTTCGCCTGTATAACCATAAGCGCCATAAATCATTAAATCTCTTTCGCGAAGGCCGTTCGTAACCATATCCAATTCAATAAAGGGTTTTCAAAATTTCTCGGCCAAAAATACAAAGCTTTTTGTAAAACTTATTTTAACAAAAAAACCTTGCTCAAAATTACCTGAGCAAGGTTTCATAGTCAACAGCGTGGCTAATTCCTTAGCGGAGCAATAGCATCTCGCGGTATTTCACCAAAGGCCACTCCTCATCATCGATGATAAGTTCCAACTTATCGACGCTGTAGCGGATTTTTTCAAAATAAGGCGCTTTTACCTTCTCATCATACGCAATGGCGCGTGCTCTGGCATCTTCAATGTTGTTGGCCTCTTTGCGGGCTTCGGTCATCGCGTCCACCTGGGTTTGAATGATGCTGATATGCTGCGAAATCGTTTTGATGGTTTCGCTGATGGTTTTGAAGCTATCAGTCTCGATGCCCAAATCTTTCAACCCTTTGATGTTGGCAATCAGTTTGTTTTGGTAAGCAATGGCTACCGGCACAATATGGTTGAGGGCTAAATCGCCCATCACACGCGACTCGATTTGTACTTTTTTAATGAAGCTTTCCAGCATCACTTCGTGGCGGGCATGCGCCTCTTCTTTCGACATCATGTTGTACTTTTCATACATCGCCAAAGCTTTTTTCGTTACCAAAAAGTCTAAAGCCAATGGCGTTGACTTCACATTAGGCAAGCCTCGCTTGTCGGCTTCTTTGGCCCAAGCCTCCGAATAGTTATCGCCTTCAAACAAAATAGGTTTTGCCGCCTTGATATAACGACGCAATACATTAATGATGGCTACCTCTTTTTTAGGCTCTTTATTCATTTCTTTGTCCACATCGGCACGGAACTGGTTCAGTTGATCGGCCACAATCAGGTTGAGTATCGTCATAGGCGAAGCACAAGTAGAAGAACCGCCTACCGCCCTGAACTCAAACTTATTACCTGTAAAGGCAAATGGCGAGGTACGGTTGCGGTCGGTATTGTCGAGCAAGATGGGCGGTATTTTATCGATACCGAGTTTCATATATAGGTTTTCGCCTTTTTCTATTTTCACATTGGCGTTTTCTTCCAATTCTTTCAGCACAGCGGTCATTTGCTCGCCGATAAACACCGAAATAATGGCCGGAGGGGCTTCGTTAGCGCCTAAGCGGTAGTCATTGCCTGCTGAGGCGATGCTGGCGCGCAGCATATCGGCGTTGTCATAAACAGCTTTTACGGTGTTGACAAAGAAAGTCAGGAATTGCAAATTTTCTTTGGGCTTGCTGCTGGGCGAAAGCAAGTTTTTGCCGGTATCAGTACCCAGCGACCAGTTGTTGTGCTTGCCGGTGCCATTCAATCCTGCAAAAGGTTTTTCGTGAAAAAGTACCTTGAAATGATGACGTTCGGCTACTTCTTCCATCACATCCATCAACAAAGTATTGTGATCTACAGCCAAGTTCAATTCTTCGAAAGTAGGTGCTACCTCAAACTGGCTGGGGGCTACTTCGTTGTGGCGAGTACGAACAGGAATGCCTAATTTAACAGCCTCTTGTTCAAAATCGACCATAAAAGCACGTACCCTTGAAGGGATAGAGCCGAAATAATGGTCTTCGAGCTGTTGTCCTTTCGCAGGAGCGTGGCCAAAAACGGTACGGCCTGCCATCACCAAATCAGGACGGGCATTATAAAGGGCTTTGTCAACCAAAAAATATTCTTGTTCGGGGCCTAAGGTAGCGATGACACGCTTTACATCTTTGTCGAAAAGCTCGCAAACAGCAGTAGCCGCTTGATCGACCACGTGGATGGCTTTGAGCAAAGGTGTTTTATAGTCAAGCGACTCGCCGGTGTACGACACAAAAACAGTAGGAATGCAAAGGGTTTTGCCTTCGCCCAATTCCATCAAAAAAGCCGGAGAACTGGGGTCCCAAGCGGTATAGCCTCGCGCTTCGAAGGTGGCACGCAGCCCCCCACTGGGAAACGAAGAAGCATCGGGTTCTTGGCGGATAAGGGCATCGCCTTTGAATTTTTCTAATACTTCGCCCGGGCCTACAATGTCAAAAAAGGCATCGTGTTTTTCGGCAGTAGTGCCTGTTAAGGGTTGAAACCAGTGGGTATAGTGGGTAGCGCCTTTGGCCATCGCCCACGACTTCATAGCCGCCGCTGCTGCATCGGCCAGTTCTACGTCGATGGTTTGGCCGGTTTCGATGGCTTGACTCAATTTTTTAAATGCGTCGTTGCTCATAGTAGCACGCATGGCTTCCATACCGAACACATTGACCCCGAAATAATCGGAAACTTTCCCGGAAGGAAGTTTGACTTTGATTGGCTCACGGTTTTGCGCTAATTCTACAGCCTTAAATCTTAAAATTGCCATTGATTTTCAATTTTAGGGTTAAATATTTGACCTATTTATCTCAAAAACG
>DMHB01000194.1 GCA_003449595.1 Microscillaceae bacterium
TCCACGGTAATCAAACAATGCATAAGCTGATTCACTACCCCTTGACTATCGTTGGGGTTTAGTTCAATGAGTTCTTCATAAATGGCAACGCATTCTTCAACTCTCCAAATTGCAAAAAGACACTCAGCATAACTTTGTAAGCAACGCATAAAGGGTCTTGTTTCATGAAGACCCCAAAAATGACCCTTATGCTTTGCTCTGTATTTCTTATCGAAAATACTTCTTCCGATAGCAATGCCTTTCTCAAAAAAAACCATCCCTATTTGTGGTACGCTTTCTAACAACCCCAACAAAATATAGGCATCTATGCAATTAATATCGAGTTGTAAAGCCTGCTCAATATTCACTCTGGCTTGGACGGGCGACAAGTCATAGGCGTCCATAATTAATTCTTTTGCCTGTTCTTTGGGATCTAAGGAATCGAATGGAAAAGAGGGGATTTCCTTTCCAATGAGACTTTCCATAAATTTTTGCAATTCTTCTTCTGATTGGAAGTTTTGTTCCATAAGAAGCCTCTGAAGATCTGATATGGTCTTATTTGATGATTTTTTCATAATCTAAAAGTAGAAATTTTTTAAAAAAAACACGCACTTACTTTAAGCCATGCTATCACTTGTCCCTTTGAAGTGCCAGCCTGACAGCCAGCCCTACAAAAACAGAAGCCATCAGCCACGACTGCACCTTTTGCCAAGCGCTGCGTTGCCCTGCCCAGCCCATCAGCTGAGCCGCACCCAACACCAACAGGCTATTGATACTGAAACTGACCAAGATTTGTAGCAAGCCCAATTGTAACATTTGCGCTGCCATTGAGCCATAGGTGGGCTTGATAAACTGTGGAAAAAACGACAAATAAAACAACGCTACCTTGGGGTTGAGGACGTTGGTCAGCAAACCTGTAAGCCATAGTTGGCGGCTGCTCCAAACCATGGATGGCGTGCGCGTAGTGGTTGCTTGCCGCGCCGGGGTTGGCCTCCCTCCTACCGATTGATACGCCAAAAACAACAAATAACCTACTCCTAACCATTTGAGTATCAGCAGCGCCAAGGGTATTTGTGCCAGCAAAGCCGAAAGCCCCAACACCACCAGCGTAATGTGAAACAAAAAACCACTTGCTACCCCCAGCAAAGCCATAAAACCTGCCTTACGACCTTGTGTGGCGGCGATGGTTAGCAAAAACAACATATTAGGGCCGGGCGTAAGCACCAAACCCAAGGCTACCAAAGCAAATAGCAGGAGTTCTGAAGTGGGCATCATAACCAAGCAGAAGATTATTTTTGATTAATGACTGTTTCAATCAGTACAAATTCGGTGTGAGGAGCCACTTCAAAATCAAGTTGGGTTGTATCCCAAATCCCCAACGCATCGCGTGAAAGCAGTGTATGTCCAGCTATTTGTATTTTTCCGGCTACACAAAACAAGAAAACACACTTGTTGGGCTGTTTGAGGTGATAAGTTAGGGCTTGTGCCTGCTCATAAAAACCCAAGGCAATATAGGCATTTTGGTTGATCCAGCAATGGGCCAGCCCTTCCTCCGACGATACTACGGTTGTCAAGCGGTTTTTTCTGTTTTCTCTCGGGAAAGCACGCTGCTGGTAACGGGGATTTACATTTTGCAACTTGGGCTGTATCCAGATTTGCAAAAAATTGGCTTCTCCCGCCCCTATGTTATATTCTTCGTGAAACAAGCCTTGGCCTGCACTCATAATTTGCACCCCGCCGGCTTCGATGTGGGTACTATAGCCCATACTGTCTTTATGGTTCATTTTTCCTTCCAGCAAAATAGAAATAATCTCCATATTTTGGTGTGGATGGATGCCAAAGCCCTTGCCTTGTTCCAAAAAATCGTCGTTGAAGGCAAGCAAAGTGCCAAACGCCGAAACCACAGGATTGTAATAATCGCTGAAGCTGAAATGAAAGTTACTTTTCAGCCAGCCTATGTCTTTTTTGCCTCGTTGCTGGGCAGGGTACCATATAGTCTGCATAACGCCCTCAAGTGTGCTTTTTGGTTAATAATCTCGATAAAAATACTTAACTCATTCTACTACAATTTTTCGGGTCTGTGTAGTTCCATCCGACAGGAGGACGCTGAGTAAATACATACCTGCGCCAAGGGAAGCGCGCACCTCGTATGGCGCTTGCTGTATTTCGTCTTTCCAAACTACTTGCCCCCACAAATTATAAATCACTACTTGGCGGATAGGCAGGATACTTGCCATATTGAAACGACCTTGCGCTATTGGATTGGGGTAAATGCTGAGGACTGCGCCAGTGTCTTCAGGTTTTTCTAAGGCGACGATTTGCTGCTTATAAAATATACCATCTTCTCGGGCCAAAAACAACCGACCCTGAAACTCGACCAAGTCATAAATAAAGCTATTGGGCACAAACTCCTCTCCTACCGACCAAGTAGTTCCTGTAGGCACACCCTTTCGCCTCGCTTGTATCCAAGTGCCTCCGTCCAACACATTGGTAATGATATAAAGCCTGTCGAAACCTTCGTGTAAAAACCGCACCACGCCATTGCGTGCCCCTATTCTGTCGTCGGCCAGGTAAGCCCTCCATCCCTGCTTTTTAAAATTCGGTTTCTATTGACTACAAAAAGCGTGTCGGAAACGCTAAGCATCTCATCGACATCGAACCCGGGCAACAGACTTCCATAATAAAACTTTTCAGCCCAAAGGTTAGCCGTAAAATCATATACATAACAAGTACCGTTGCCACCGGCAGCAATAACCAACTGATTGGCTGCTGCTTCTATAGCATTCACATTTGACGAGTAGTTGGGCAAGCCTTGTTAAAAGCAAGCCAGCTATCAGTCGCCGCATCATACACAAAAACTCCTTGCCCCAAGGTGGTTGCATATATTTTGCCGTTAAATTGTTGAAAATCAGTTACAGGCAGGGTGATGTTGCTCCAGTTTTTCCAAGTTTGGCCGTTGTCTTTGCTCTGAAAAATACCATTTCCAAAAGTTCCTACATATAAATCATCATCGATTACTTTTATGCTAAGCAACCGCGTAGTAGCAATGCTGCTTACTTGTAATGCGTTCCAAGTAAACCCGGCATTGGTAGTTGTAAAGATTCTATTGTCTTCCAAGGCTGCAAACAATCTATCCGCTTTGACAGCCAAAGCCATCACTGGCGCATTGGGAATGGCTTCCATACGAATCCATTGTGCGTTGGATTGCTGAATAAAACTCAAATACAGAAAAGTGGATAGTAAAAAGACACGCAATTTTAGCTTAGACTGGCGTAAGCAGTCTTGGGCAAATACATTTTTCATAGTAATTTTTATGATGTAAGTTTAAAATTTGTGTGCAAATTTAATGAAGAGATATTGATCTAAGGGTAATTCTCATTCATATTCTCGCCCGATTTTAAACAGAAAGTATAAATCGCTCCAAGTAGGATTGGAAGGCAATTTCTTTTTGCTTTCGCCATCATTGGTCAGCCACGCCGCCCCGCGCTCTAAAATAATGCTGATGTGCCAATTGAAATAAGAATCAGTCGGAATGCCCTGTTCTTCAATCATTTTAATCTGATTAGACAAAAACTCCAACAAGTTTTGCAATCCATTTTTATGGGTTAATACCGCTTCGTTTAAGTCTGTCAATTGAAAGGTAATCAACTCGTTTTTGATAGCGATTTGCCCAGCCTCAGTCAATACCTCCAAAAACAGCTCCCAAGTAGGCGTTTCGGTTTGGTGATGGTGGAGCGCCTGCAACAAAGCCCGGTAGTATGTATCGAGCCTTGCAGCGCCAGTGGCTATCTGGATTATCTGATTATAAAACTCCGAGGATTTCATCGTTAGGTTTGATTAAAAGCCGCCATTGAATTAGGCATAAATCGTCAAATTGGGCAGGCTGCGCACTTCTTCCGGAATGGATGCAAGGGAATTGTTTCGTAAATCTAAGTGGGTCAAGTTTTGCAAAGCACCTATTTCGACAGGTAGGCTTTGAAGTTGGTTTCCTCTTAAATCTAAAAAGGAAAGCTTTTGCAAAGCACCTATTTCGACAGGTAGGCTTTTAAGTTGATTGTCGCCTAAATTTAAACGCACCAAATTTTGTAGTCCACCGATTTCAGCAGGCAAGTATTCAATCGAATTATCATTTAAATACAAGTAGCCTAAATTTTGTAAAGCAATAATCTCTGTGGGAAAGCTTTGCAGTTGGTTGTTTTCTAAATTAAAAAAGGTCAGTTTTTGCAAAGCAGTAATCTCAGTAGGCAAACTTTGCAGTTGGTTGTCAAACAAAATTAAATGTGTAAGCTTTTGCAAAGCACCTATTTCAACAGGCAAACTTTGCAGTTGGTTACGCATTAAAACGATGTTTGTCAAACTTTGCAAACCAACTATCTCGGCAGGTAGGTGCTGAAATTGGTTGCCAGATAAATACAAATGAGTCAAGTTTTGGAGTAATCTGATAGCCGGACTAAGAACCACTAAATCTTTATCAGATAAGTCAAGTTGTTCCATTTCCAAAAAGGGAGTATCAACAGGCAAAGCTTCATACGCCATCAACATTTCAAACAAATCTTGCATGTCTTGTGGAGCATAGCCAAAGTGCGCCTTTATCTCGGCTGGATAATTAGCCGCTAATTGAAGCCCCAAGCGTACATTGGCTTCGTCGGTGCTGCGTAAGAGTAGAAGTAGTTTGTCCAATTCTTTTTGCATTGACAAAGTGATTAAGTATAAATCGTCAAATTGGGTAGGCTGCGCACTTCTTCCGGAATAGATGCAAGAGGGTTGTTTCGTAAATCCAAGCTGGTCAAATTTCGCAAAGTGCCTATCTCAGCAGGGATGCTTTGCAGTTGATTGTTACTTAAATTTAAGCGGGTCAAATTTTGCAAAGCCCCTATCTCAACAGGAATGCTCTGGAGTTGGGTGTTTTGTAAATCTAACTCACTCAAATTTTGCAACGCGCCTATTTCAGCAGGGATGCTTTGAAGTTGGTTGTAACTTAAATTTAAACTGGTCAAGTTTTGCAAAGCCCCTATCTCAGCAGAAATGCTTTGGAGTAAATTCTTGGCTAAACGTAGATCCGTCAAGTTCTGCAACGCGCCTATCTCAGCAGGTATGCTTTGCAGTTGATTGTATCCTAAAAATAAGATGGTCAAGCTTTGCAAAGCACCTATCTCAACAGGAATGCTTTGGATGGGATTGTATTCTAAACGCAGATCTGTCAAGCTTTGCAAAGCACCTATCTCAACAGGAATGCTTTGCAGTTGATTGTTACTTAAATACAAGAGGGTCAAATTTTGCAAAGTACCTATTTCAGCAGGCAGGCTTTGAAGGGAATTCTTTTCTAAACGTAGCTCGGTCAACTCTTGTAAAGCACCTATCTCGGCAGGCAGGCTTTGCAATTGATTATGACTCAAATTTAATTTAGCCAAACTTTTTAAAGTGCCTATTTCGGCAGGCAGGCTTTGCAGTTGATTGTTTAGTAAGTTTAATTCTGTCAAGTTTTGCAAAGCACCTATTTCAGCTGGCAGGCTTTTTAGGTGATTATGACTTAAATTCAGTTTAGTCAAATTTTTCAGCAACCCTATTAATGGGCTAAGGGTCTTCAAATCGTTTTGAGATAAGTCAAGATGCTCCATTTCCCAAAAGGCCGCATCATCAGGCAAAGCATCGTATTTGACCAGGAGCTTATAGAGCGCCTTGAGGTCTTCCAGTGTATAACCCAAATGTGCCTTTATCTCAGTAGGATAGTTGGCCGCCAAACGAAATCCTAAGCGTATGTTGGCTTCATCGGTGCTGCGCAATAGTAGAAGTAGTTTGTCAAATTCTGTGTCCATAGGCTGCAAATTTAGCCTTTTTGTACACACAACTGCCAAGCCGAATGCAATAAAAAAACTCCTTAAAATGCCCTCTAAGGAGTTTTACCCAAAAATCAGCACGGTCTATTGACCATTTAGCACCCTTCAGGGCCACAACCGCAAGCAGCAGGTTTTTCGGCATAGACCGTAATGCTGAAAATACCAGTACCACCGGCCTTCCATTGCTCCAGCCCCGCAGCATCCAGATAGTTTGATAGAATATCGTCGGGTATTTGGATGGCTTTTTCTTTCTGCAAAGTAAGGTTGGCAAAACCATTGGCACGGATGAGTTCCAGATAAGTTTCTTTTTGGATAGCACCAGCCACACAACCAGCGTACATTTCGGCGGTATTGCGCAAAGCCTCGGGCAGCTCGCCTATCAGCACCACATCCGAAATGCTAAAATGCCCGCCGGGCTTCAATACACGGTACATTTCTTTGAACACTTGGTCTTTGTTGGGCACCAAGTTCAGCACACAATTGCTCACGATGACATCGGCCATTTGAGACGAAATAGGCAGGTGTTCGATATCGCCCAAGCGAAATTCAACATTACTAAGGCCGAGTTTTTGAGTATTGGCTTTGGCCTTTTCTATCATTGCGGGCGTAAAGTCGATGCCGATGACGCGGCCATCTTCACCGGCTTCTTTGCGGGCTACAAAGCAATCGTTGCCGGCACCGCTGCCCAGGTCGATTACCGTATCGCCAGCTTTGATTTTGGCAAATTGCGTAGGAAGTCCACAGCCCAAACCCAAATCGGCTTCGGGGTTATACCCTTCCAAGGTGGTGTAGTCGTCGGCCATAATGTTATAGACCTCCGTAGAGCAGCCACCGGCTCCGCAGCACGAAGCCAAGTTGGTTTCTTTGTCCTGTAAAGCAATTTCGCTGTATTTCTGCTTTACCAAGTCTTTCATTTGATCTGAATTTTCCATTTTTAAAGAGGGTTTAAACGGTTTAACAACATTGATTTTTTTGAATAGCAAGGGTATTGGCTAAATCGGCAAAGTAATTTTTCAGCTTTTCGATGCCGGCTTCTTCAATACAATAGCAAATGGCATTGCCTTCTACATTGCCTTTGATAAGCCCTGCATTTTTCAGCTCCTTAAGGTGTTGCGAGATGGTAGGCTGCGCCAAGGGCAGTTCCTCTACAATATCGCTACAAATACAGGTATTGACTTTCAATAAATATTCGATGATGGCCACCCGAGCAGGATGCCCAATGGCTTTGGACAAAGTAGCCAAGGTGTTTTGCTCGGCGGTAAAGTGTATGGTTTTGGTAGCGCCCATATTTTTATAAATAGTTATATTGCAATATTACAATAAACTTTGAGAAATAGTTCTGCCAACGCCAGTTATTTCTGTTTTTCATGCAGATACTTTGTTATAATTTTCGTGTAACAAACGCTGCCATCAAATATAAATCGTCAAATTGGGCAGGCTGCGTATTTCTTCCGGGATAGATACAAGGGGGTTGTTTTCTACATGCAATTCTTGTAAATTTTGTAACGCAGCTAACTCTACAGGTAAGCTTTGGAGATCATTGTTGTCCAAATACAGTCGGGTCAACTTTTGCAAAGTACCTACCTCCACAGGTAAGCGACGAAAGTTGTTACTTTCCAAATGTAAATAGCTCAAGTTCTGCAACCTTACTATTTCAACTGGCAAACTTTGAAGCTGATTGTTGTCAAAATTCAAGTATATCAAATTTTGCAGCGCCCCTATTTCAGCAGGCAAACTTAGAAGTTGATTGTTTTCTAAACTTAAGTAGGTTAAATTTTGCAAGGCTTCTATCTCTACAGGTATGTGTCCGAGTGAGTTATAATTCAAATGCAGTACTTTCAACTTTTGCAAAGCGCCTATCTCAGCTGGTAAGCTTTGAAGTTGGTTGTAACTTAAATTTAAGGTGGTCAAATTTTGCAAAGTGCCTATTTCAGCTGGAAGACTTTGAAGGGAATTATTAGCTAATCGTAGCTCAGTTAAATTTTGCAAAGCACTTATCTCAACAGGTAAACTTTGTAGTTGGTTGTTATTTAAATCTAAGAGAGTCAAATTTTGCAAAGCGCTTAGCTCAGCAGGTAAAGTTTGAAATTGATTCTTCGGTAAATTTATGTGGGTCAAATTTTGCAAAGCAACTATTTCAAGAGGCAAGCTTTGTAATTGGTTGTTGTACAAATTTATATAGGTCAAATTTTGCAAAGTACCTATCGCGGCAGGCAAGTTTTGTAATTGGTTATCATGTAAATATAATTCAGTCAAATTTTGCAAAGCACTTATCTCAGTTGGCAAGCTTTGCAGGTGGTTGTTTTCTAAATACAACTCTCTCAAATTTTGCAATAATCCTATAGCCGGACTGAGAACCACTAAATCTCTATCAGATAAGTCAAGTTGTTCCATTTCCCAAAAGGATGTATCAAATCCCCAAGCCTTTTGCTCAATCAGCATCTCAAACAAATCTTGTATGTCGTGCGGCGCATAGCCAAAGTGTGCCTTTATCTCTTCAGGATAATTAGCCGCTAATTGCAGCCCCAAACGCACATTGGCCTCGTCGGTGCTGCGTAAGAGTAGAAGTAATTTGTCAAATTCTGTGTGCATAGGGCACAAAATTAATCCCGTAGAAACCAAACATAAAATTAGTCTCAAGATTAGGCTTGCACAATGGCAAAGCCATCTTATCTTAAAAATGAGTTACTTTGCCTTTTTTAAGCCACAAACCTATGTCCGTGTATCAAACGCTCTTCGACCAGCACACCCAGCAATACAACCAATTGACCCGCCAATACAACCTCATCAGCTTGGCAAGACTGCTCTTAGCGCTGTGTTTGGGGGCTTGTGGGTATGCGTATGTTTATTTAGCTGCTTCGTGGGGAATGGCAGGTATGGGACTGAGTTTGCTTGTTTTTGTGTTGCTCATCCAACGACACACTACTTTAGGCTGGCAAATGCGCCTACAACGCACCTTGGCCAACCTCAATGAAGAGGAAATGGCCTACCTCAACCGCAAAAAAACCCCTTTGGCCGATGGCGCTGCCTATGCTGACCAAACCCACGCCTATGCCCACGATTTGGATATTTTTGGTAAAAATTCGCTCTTTCAGTTCCTCAACCGAGCCGCTACTTACATTGGGCAAAAGACATTAGCCAATTTACTGCTACAAACCCTACCCACCGAAGCCATACGCCAAAACCAAGCAGCTATCCAAGAGCTGCGTCCCCAGGTAAGGCTCAGGCAAACCATCCAAGCCCTTGGCCAGCTACACAACGACTCGGCCTCGCTTTATACACAACTGATAGCTTGGGCAAAAACGCCCGCCAAGCCTGTTCCAAGGTTTCTTTTGGGTCTTTCGTATTTTTTGCCCTTGGTGTGGGTAAGTCTCTGTGCGATGGCGTGGCTCGACCCATCAGCCTCTTGGGATCGGTGGGCTTTTTGGGCGTTCCTGTTCAATTTTACAGTGGTTTTTTCGCAAGCCAAGGCCATCCGCAAAGAAATGCAAGCGGCAGGTTTAATCGGTACCATCCTGAAACAATACAGCCACATTTTAGAAACCATCGAGCGTGCACCTTTCGAATGTCAACGTTTGCAAACACTTCAGCAGCAGCTTCAAGACGGCACTGCAACCGCCAGTGGGCAGGTGCGGGCGCTGTCGCATATTTTTCACGAATTGGAAAGCCTCAACAACGTATTAGGTGCTTTGCTTTTCAATGGAGCACTGCTATATCATATCCGTTCTTGGCATCATCTAACGCAGTGGAAAGCCCACTATGCGCCGCAAATAGAGGCTTGGCTGGAAGTAATCGGCGAAGTAGAAGCGCTGAGTAGTCTGGCCAATTTTGCCTACAACCACGAAGGTTATACATTTCCTGCGCTCAACCAAGCCTATCAAATTGATTTTCAAGGTATTGCACACCCCTTACTTTCGCCCGAAGCAAGTATAAAAAACGATATACGTTTCGACAACTACCACTTCATCATCCTTACCGGCTCGAATATGTCGGGCAAAAGCACGTTTTTGCGCACCTTGGGTGTGAATATGGTGTTGGCAGGCATTGGTGCGCCTGTGTGTGCTTCGCAGGCCAATGTACACCCTTTGCCGGTCTGGGTGTCGATGCGGTTGTCCGATTCGTTGCAAGACAGCGAGTCGTACTTTTTTGCGGAAGTAAAACGTCTCCGCGAGATTATGCAGGCTATCCAAATGCAGCCTTGCTTTGTACTGTTAGACGAAATTTTGCGCGGCACCAATTCCGACGACAAACGCAGCGGCACCATTGGCGTTATCAAAAAAATAATCGCGCAACGTGTCTTTGGCGCGATTGCCACCCACGACATAGAAGTTTGCCATACAACGGCAGAGTATCCGCAGTTATTGGCCAACAAATGCTTTGAAGTGGAGATTATCCACGATGAATTGGTGTTTGACTACAAACTCAGCGATGGCATTTGCCAAAACAAAAGTGCTACTTTCTTAATGCAAAAAATGGGAATTATTTAGTTTGCTTACAATCGCCAATCAACAATGAACCTAAAAAAACTTATTACCCATCCACCTTTTGATTGGATTTTGTACAGTTTAATGCATTTAACTATTTGAATGTGGCAACAAAAAAAGTGAAGAGCCTACGCAAAGCCCCTACCAGCAAAGGGATGGGGCCTCAGGTGAGGCAAGTGATTCCAAGCGCGGTAAGAGACCTTGACCCGTTTGTGTTTCTTGATCATTTTTCGGTCATCAAGCATCCCGAAAGCGGAGGTATTCCCCCTCACCCACACGCCGGCATTGCCACGATTACCTACCTATTTGAAGGAAGCAACAGACATCGCGACAGCTTAGGCAACGATCAAATTGTACAGGCAGGCGATGTAGCGTGGATGCAAGCCGGCAAGGGCATTATACATTCAGAAGGAATGCGAGAAAACCGCACCGAACCAGAGAAAGTACACGGCTTGCAAATTTGGATATCATTGCCTGCCAAAGATAAATTCATCCAACCCGATTTCTTTTTTTATCCCGCAGCCACACTACCGCTCATTCAAAAAGTAGAAGCTTCCATCAAAGTAATTTGCGGTGAAGTATTAGGGCAACAATCTCCGGTGCAAAGCCTTTCGCCAGCCTTTATTTTTGAGGTAAAGATGCCTGCCAATACGGTTTTATAATTACCCATAGCCCCAGGAGACTCTTGTGGTTTGTACTGTATAGCAGGCGAGTTTTTGGTGGATGATCACAAGGTGATGCCCCAAATGATTGCCGAAATGGACAAAGAAAATACGGCATTATCTTTACAAACCCTCACCGAAAGTCATTTGATGGTGCTGGGTGGCAGTCCATTGAACGAGCCAATCGTAGGGTATGCTTCGTATGTGATGAACGACCAAGCCCAAATTATGCAAGTGATGCGCGATTACGAAATGGGCCATATGGGCTTTTTGGAATATTAAAGGTTTCCTCGATAGCTTTTTGGTTTGGTCATTGGCTTTATATCATCAGATAGAGAAACCATGCTACATTTTGAACCTTTTAGAAGTGAATCAGTATTATATTTGGTATTTGAATGATATCGATATCAAATACAAGTACTTTGGTTGTAATGTGATAATACCGCATAAGGCGAAAATCTGAAGATTTGAGCAAAT